>NZ_JBZYWK010000019.1:0-101092 GCF_059115385.1 Occallatibacter sp. FHG110214_02
CGCAGTATCCGAGTGTGTCGATGATCAACTTCAACACCGGCAAGCCGAATGCTCGCTACTGGGTGCTAAAGCTCTTGAAGGACAACTTTCATCCAGGCGACAAGATGGTGGACAACATTCACTGGCTGGATGATGTGGATGTGCAGGGATTTGTTACGCCACAGGGGCGCAAGGTGCTGCTGGTGAACAAGACGAATACGGAAAAAGCGTTTGCGCTGAGCAGTGAGTTGGCAAATGCTTCGTCTCTTACCGTGGATGATGCGACGGGCGATGATGCGCCACGCGCTGGCAGAGTTGATGCCGCACGGTTCACGATGGCTCCATTTGCAGTAGCTGTGCTGACGGTGCAATAGCAGATTTTGAGAATGAGAATGGGAACTGCGCAACTTCGTGTTGGCCTATGCGGGATTGGTCTGGATGCGTATTGGTCACAGTTTGAGGGGCTTCGTGCACGGCTTGAGGGATATGTCGGCGAGGTGTCGCGGAGGCTTGAAGGACTTGGCGTTGACGTCACGAATTTGGGGCTTGTGGATGACACGACGAAGGCTCGTGCTGCTGCAAGCGAGTGCCGCAAGGCGGATGTCGGTTTGCTGGTGTTGTATGTGACAACGTATGCGCTTTCAAGTACGGTGTTGCCGCTGGTGCAGCGGGCTGGTGTGCCGGCGCTGGTGCTGAATTTACAACCGACGGAGGCGATTGATCATGAGGCATTCAATAAGCTGATGGATCGCACGGCGATGACGGGTGAGTGGCTGGCTTATTGTTCGGCCTGCCCGGTGCCGGAGATTGCGAATGTCTCCAGTGTTCATAGCTACGCTGTGCTGCTGGGATCTGGGCCGTATGACGCGGCGAAGTGGGGCGTGGTGGGATTGAGCAAGAGCATTGCGGTGGAACTGGCGGCGTTTCTGTTGAGTGATAGGAGCGCGTGTATTACGGGGGCAAATATGTTTGCGGATGGCGGAATGACTAGCCAACTCATTAGTCGCGAGTCCTATACTGCTAAGAATCTTACGCCAGAGGCTCGGGGATGAATGTAACTGGAAGTGCATACTCAATTTCAATAAAGGAGTTGGATAAGCTTTGAGCATGAGCACTGCAGCGCTTGGATTAGGGACTGGGCAGCGGCCAGAAGACATCCTTCTGGTGAAGGATAATCTTGCGGCATATTTCCGCGAAGAGATCATTAGTGGGCGTATGGCTCCAGGCGAGAAGATTGTTGAGGTTCGCTGGGCGAAGACCTTGAAGATTTCGCAGACTTCTGTGCGCGAGGCGCTGAATATTCTTTCAGCGGAAGGGTTTGTGCAGAAGGGGTCGGGGCGCACGGCGCGCGTGACGCAATTGAGCGAGGAAGATATTCGGCACAGCTATGAGTTGAGGGCGGTTCTGGAGAGCTACGCGGCGCGAGTTGTGGCGCAAAAGAAACCGGATCTTTCAGAGTTGGACCAGTTGTTGGCGGATATGGGCTCGGCGATTGATTGCAATAATGTTCGTGCGTTTTATGAGCGCGATATCCAGTTCCACCTAGTGCTGGCGGAGAAGACCGGGAACTACATGCTGGTGCGGGCGATTAAGCGGATTATTTTTCCGCTGTTTGCTTTTGTGGTGATGCGAGTGCAGGACGCGCGTACCGATCCGACGCAGTGGGCTCACAGTTTGGAGCAGCATAAGCGGATTATCGAGGCTCTGAAGACTGGCGATCCAGTTTTCGCTGAGCGACTGGTTGCGCAGACGATTAGGCTCTTTCTGGATGAGACTACGGATGTAGCTCGCTTTACTAAGTAAGGTAAGGAAGCTTGGAAGCACTTGGGCGCTGGTAGGTATAGGGATTGCTTTTTGCATTTCAATGCGCACTTAAGCGTTTTTTGCAACAACGAGCGTTGTGCGTAGGTGCTTGCGAAGGGAAGAAAGATGATTGAGCGGTATCTTCTGAATCCGGATGTGATGCGGTCGTCGTATGGATTCCGTAGTTTATCGAAGCAAGATGCCTCGTATAACAACGCCGCGGAGATTGATCCATATTCCAACTGGCAGGGGCCGATCTGGGGGGCGCGAATTACATGAATTGGATTGGGCTGAAGGAGTATAGGTTTCCCAAGGAAGCACACGAAATTGCTATAAGCCTTGCTGGAGCGCTTGATCGCGATATTGATGCCTGGGGCTCCATGCACGAGAACTATGATGCGGAGACAGGCAAGGGGCTTGCGCCTACGCCGGAAGAGTCGTCGAATCACAAGTTCGCTGGTTTTGTGGGATGGAATATGCTGGGGCTGGATATGCTGCAGTGCGAGGTTACGGGGAAGCGCTGCATGACGCTTCCCATTCCGCAGGTGCGTGAAAGTAGGGAAGAGATTCTTATTGGTTCTCGTTGATCGTAAGTGGATTGGTGAGCTATTTCGTGATGTGCGGTGCCCTGTTCGCGAGTGAGCAGTAGATCGCCTTCCGGCAAGCGAATGGCAGTAGTGAAGTTGTTGCTTGCTGGAAGGTTGATGTGGATGTTGAGTTGATTAGCACTTGTGCGGCTGAGGCCGAATGCGCCGAAATAAATGGCGGAGAAGAAATCTGCATCCCATCCCTGAGGTGCTTCGCCTTCGTTTTTGCCTGATTCTCTGTTAAGAAATTCATTCGGCACAAAGTCGTGCGTGCTGGCAAGGTCGTGGTAGCCAACTTCTTTCAGGATGCGTACAGCAAGCATCCGCGCTGTTGCCGTTGAGGAAGTGTCACCATGCGTCTGGTTGTATTTCGTGAATCTTCAAGAGCGTTTTGGGTAGCTTTGGCCATGTGCGTGGGCTTAGATCAAGGTCCAGGCAGACCATATCGATCTTTCCATAGTTCGTCAGTAGTTCGATTAACTGCTGACGATGACGGGCCATCATCCGCAGCATTTACGCATCGGTTGTTTCGGGAACGACGACCAGGGATTGCCCCATTTCGCTTCTGCTGCAACAAAGTCCTGCTGAGCATCCTGCTTTACGACAGCGATTGTTCATAGAGGATGCGCGCCGAATGGCCAAAGTTGGCTCATGCTAGTCGGGATGTGAGAAGTACAAATCGATCTTAATGTTTCGCCTGTGCGCGGCGTCGCACAGTTCTTTTACGATGTCACGTTTGAAGGGAGCTTCCATGATGGAGTAAGCAAGATTGCAATCTTCGATTGCAGGCCATCCGGGAGCCATCCAGTTGATGCGCTTCGTGATACGCGTTTTAGTATCGAACATGGAAAAGTCTTCATGATGTTTGCTGGTGAAGGCAAGCATCTTCAATCCGCCTTCTTCAAAGAGGCTCATCCACGTTTCCGCATCAAAGCCGACTGGGTTCCATGTCTTGTAGAGGGTTGTTATAGTTCTGCCTCTCTGCCATCAACATCCCGAGAAAGGGCCACGATGCCAGATAGAATAAATACCCCAGTGGATTCGTATGCCAAACTTCATGTCCTGGAATGCTTCGTACGATCCCGCTGAGGCGCTATGGTACTCGGTGATTGGGGCGCTTTCGATGTACGAGTCGGGGTGAGAATCGGTGCGGGGAATCCACGAGTGGGGGCTGGGGCATGCTGCCTTTTGTCAAAATTAGTGGATGGAAAAGCTGGTCTGGAATATGCAGACATAGCCGCCAGCACGGCATCAGATGTCAGAAATCTCCTTCGATTTATGGATTCTCCCCATGCAAATATTCGTGCAAAGGTCAGCATAGAGAGAATCTAGCAGCAATGGATATTGAAGCGATATTCACTGATATATCAATGTTGGATATGTACGGTCAACCAAGTATTGAACGAGACAAGAGTGCAAATTATCAGGCGCTGCGTTTGTGCCGCCACATTCTTGCAACCTCAAGTGTGCCCATGTTCTGTACTACACGTCCCATTCCATGCTGAATATGCTTGCGCATGGCGGCATCTGCGTTTTTTATATTGCCGGAGCAGATTGCTGTTGCCAGTTCGTAATGGAAGTCCGGGGGGAGAGTCTCCTGGCCTACTGCGATGTCGTAGAGCCAGTTGAAGACCAGAACCTGTTCTTTTTCAATAGCCTTTAGTAAGCCAGGAGATTGCGATAGCTCTGCAATACGTGTATGGAACTGCGTGTGATGTGTGTGCACGAAAAAATGGAACCGAGACGGCTTTTTGTTTGTCGCACTATCCTTGTAAAGATCATCTAAATGTTGGGCGCTGGAGATTAACTGTTTCCGTTCTGCGTCGGTCATCTTGGCGCAGCATAAGCGGGCAGCTTGTGTTTCAAGCGCTTCGCGAAGGACGTAGCTGTCGAGGATATCCTGCCGGGTGGGGATGCGGACACGGGTTCCGATGCGAGGACGGCTCTCAACGAGGCCATCCGACTCAAGACGCTGCAATGCTTCAGTGATGGGGAGAAAGCTCATATGCAGCTGATCCGCTAGCCTGCGCCGGGAGAGAATATCGCCCACTCCGAAACTTCCTTGAAGGATTTCATAGCGGATGCGTTCGTATGCACGGTCGGCAAGAGATACCGATGCTACACCTGTAGTTCTGTTGTGATTGCGCTTGTTAGCTGATTTTCGGGCTATTGCCATAGGTATTATGTGTCTCTGAACAGCGGCTTTCGGGATATTACCTGCAGTGCGTTTTACCGGGTTCTTTTCTGATATATCACGTCGATGGTACGTGCGCGAATTATTTCATTTGCCCCGCGTGTTCTCCGGAAGCAACTCGGAAGATGACTCGACATTTTTAGAGCAATCGTTGGGCTATTTTATGAGCAATTTTATGTGGCTTACATTGTAGGATTAGCGTAATGAGCGTCCTTTAAATGCCCCGAAATGGATTTTATGTCCATTGACCAGGCGCTACCTCGTCAGCGATACTCTAAGAGTTGTTTCCTACCTGCCTAAATCGACTCAATAGCAGGCAGTTAGCTAAATATGGATCAGTATGTGATTGTTTTCAAAAGCGGGAGTAGTTCAGTGGTAGAACGTCAGCTTCCCAAGCTGAATGTCGCCGGTTCGATCCCGGTCTCCCGCTCCAAAGAATCAACGATTTTGTAAATCCTTGTCAGAGCCTGCACTTCATCCATCGTTCTGTGCACGAGTGCGTTGTGAAATTGTATGGGGCAAATTCTACAGATAGACTCCAACCTGTCTAGGTGGTTGCATTCCATATAGCCGGCTTTTTGTCATCACGGCATTCCTTATTTTTGCAGGCCTGCATCTGTTCAAAATCAGACAGGACTCGTGTACTGACTTGGTGTCTTGCCTGTGACTCTTTTGAACATTGCGGTGAAGCTCCAAGCAGTTTCATAGCCAAGCGCATCCGCAATCTCAGCCAGAAGCCTTCCTTCAGCTAGCATGGGAATCGCTATAAACGCACGTACATGGTCTCGCCATGTCTGGAAGGATAAGCTCGTCTCTTTATGCAGCAGGCGCGTCAGCGTACGCGGAGAGATCGCAAGCCGTGCAGCCCATTGTTCCAGAGTGCTCGTATCATCCGGCCGATTGGTTAGCGATGTTTCCATGCGTCGGAGCCTTTCATCTTGCAGCAAAGGCAGGTTCACCGGATGAATCGGTGTCCAGTCAATCTCTCCCAGTAGCGCTTCGACAATGCGAGCGTCCTGTCCTGCCTCGTCGTACTCAACCGGCATCTCTACTACGCGCATAATGAGTTCATGCAGTAGCGGAGAAACTGCCAGCATGCGCGGCATAGTGAGCACTGTCTCTATGCATGCATCGTCGCGTAGATAGAGCGTACGCATCTCCAGCGCACCCATGCTGCCCGTCTGATGACGATAGCCAGTTGGTAGCCACACCGCCCGTTTGGGTGGAATAATCCATTGCCCAGAATCAAATTTCAGTTTCATCGAGCCGCTGGCGGCATAGAGGAATTGCCCGCGCGGATGACTGTGCATGTACCCCACATAGCCTGCGGGATAGCTCTTAGCCAGCGCCGACACAGGGCGGGCAACGGATTGCAAATATTCAAAATCTCTTGGTCGCTTCGCCATGACCAGATTGTCGTAGTGCATGACGCTTCACGCGGAGCATGCTTAAAAAGAATTGGTTATAGTGTAACTCGGACTCAATTAGTCGTATATGGTAAGGTCCCCGCGGCAGTCTTTTGGCGAAGCACCGCAGGGACCAGGAGATCGACAACCCGAAGGCTGGCGACTGCTTCTAGTGTAGAGCAGGTGCGTGCCTTCGGGGAAAACGAAAGGTGCGTACCAATGCTTTATCGCTTTTGTGCTTTCATCTTGGGTCCGGCGTTTTTATTTGCCGGAATGGGCCATACGCAGTCATCGCAGATACCAGCTTGTATTTCAACCGAGGTGTCCTCTCCGGCAACGGTAAGTGGAACAGTTGCAGATACGACCGGAGCTCGCATTACTTCTGCCACTGTGCAATTGTTGTGCGGCAATCAGGTGCGGCAGGCGCGGACAGACAGTGCAGGGCATTTCACACTGGCAATTCCCGAAGGCAACTACCGTTTGCAGGTGGAGGCATCGGGCTTTGCTGCTTACGCAAAAGGCCTGAATATCAATGCCACTTCTCTGAATACCGATGTGACGCTTGCCGTGCAGAATGCGGCAAATTCGGTTACGGTTCAAGCGGAGGCGGGTTATGTGGCCAGCGACAGCATGCTGGCCACGAAGACGGATACTCCTCTGCTTGAAACGCCACAGTCCATTTCAGTAATTACGCGTGACGAGATGGATGCGCAGGCTCCACAAAGCACCAACGAAACACTGCGTTATGCGCCCGGCATTGTGCCGGAGTCACAGGGGACCACCTCATCGTTCTGGAACTCCAGCAGTCTGCAACTGCGTGGCTTCATTCCCGACATCTATCAGGATGGCCTGACGGATGACGCAACAGGGAACACTCTGCTTGATGCTTACTTTTATCAGCGGGTTGAAGTTCTCGAAGGCCCTTCGTCGGTTCTTTATGGACAGGGCAACCCCGCCGGCATTGTCAACGTAGAAAGCAAGCGCCCAACAGTCTCAACCCTGCGCGAGATTCAGTTTGGTTCCGGCACATACGGGCGATATGAAGGGAACTTCGATTTCAGCGGCCCGCTGTCAGCACCGCATTGGCTCTACCGAATTACTGGAGTAGGCTTTTCTGAGGGGTCGCAGACATGGTTTGTGCACCCTGAGCGCTATGCAATTGCTCCTGCTCTGACATGGATTCCGGATTCGAAGACCAGTCTGACGCTTCTGAGCAACTATACCTATAACCCTGAAGTTGGCGCATACGGTAATGTACCAGCGCTTGGCAGCGCACTTTTCAATCCCAACGGAAAAATTGCTCCCGGCTTCTTTCCCGGTGACCCAAACTTCAACATGACCAAGCAGTCCTTCATTCAGGCCGGGGATGTGTTTACCCGAACCTTGGGTGATGACTGGCGTTTGGAGCAGAATTTCCGTTTTGCGGGTAACCGGGACTACGCCAAGATGATCTGGCCTGAAGATCTTGAAGCGGATAACGTTACGCTGGACCGTTATACGTTTATTCGTCATGTCTCCTTTGATTCGATTCTGTCTGACCAGCGCATCGTAAAGACGCTCCAGACAGGCAAAATTCGGCAGACATTACTGGCAGGGGTGAACTATACGCGCTATAGCGAGGGATGGAACTGGGGCGATGGCGACATTGCGCCCATCAATGTCTTCCATCCGGTCTATGGCCAGCAGCAGATTGTAGCGCCAGAAATCACAGGGCAGGAGACCTTGCTTACGCACCAGACTGGTATTTACTTTCAGGATCAGGCTGCCATCAGTCGCCTTCGTCTCTCTTTTGCCCGACGGCAGGACTGGGCTCCCATTCACATCATAGAAAGTGGGATAAATCTGAAAGGGGAAAACAGTCGGTTCACTTTCCGCACGGGAGCCGTATATCTGGCGGGCCGGGGTTTCGCACCTTACTTCAGCTACGCAACCTCATTCCAGCCGGATATTGCTCTTTCTGAAGATGGTACAGAGCTTCCACCTACGACCGGAAGGCAGTATGAAGGGGGCATCAAATATCAGCCGGGTCACACCAACATGCTCATTACGGCTGCCGTCTATAATCTGGCGCAGCAGAACGTAGGCACGCCTGACCCGCAAAATCCCAACTTCACGATTGCGGTTGGTGAAATCACCTCGAAGGGCTTTGAGCTGCAAGGACACTCAAGCCTTGGCCATCGCATTAGCATGGTCGCGTCTTATGCCTACACAGATTCCAAATACACCAAGTCGAATGCCACCGGCATTGCTCTTGATGGTAGCGAAGAACCAACGCAAGACAAGTATCAGTACGGTGTGCCGCTTAATATTGCATCTTTCTGGGTGGATTACAACCTTCCTTATGCTTCTCTGAATGGCGTTGGGGTAAGCGCAGGCAGTCGCTTCGTCGGCGCAAGCTGGGGAGACAACGTGAACTCCTTCAAAGTCCCCGGCGCAACGCTGTTCGATGGCGCACTGCACTATGACTTCGCTGCGGACTCCCGCTTGCTGCATGGATCCCGCTTGCAGGTCAACACCGCCAACATCGGCAATCGCACCTATGTAGCTTCCTGCTACGCAACGGATGGATGCTATTACGGCGCAAAACTTACTGTCTACGGAACCCTGCGCTACCGCTGGTAGGGAACGGAGAATTGCATGGCTCATCAAGGTTCAAAAAACGTGAACGCGAGAACTGTAAGGGGCTGGTACAGAATTCACAAGTGGACCAGCCTTATCTGCACGGCATTATTGCTGATGGCCTGTATCACAGGTTTGCCTCTGGTTTTTCATGACGAGCTCGATGCGCTGCTCGAACCGCATGTTGCACCTGCCAAGGTTGCGGCAGACACTCCACAGGCCAATCTCGATCAGATGGTTGCACAGGCGCAGTCGCGTTTTCCATCGCTGCACCCCTTCTCTCTCGGCTGGGATGATGATGAACCACGCATCTTCGTCAACATGAGTGCCTCCGACAAGCCCAAAGATGGCGAGATTCGCACGATGATTTTTGACGCACACACCGGCAGTCTGTTGGAGAATGCAAAAGACGGATTCGATTTGATGGGTTTTCTGCTGCGGCTGCACATGGAAATCTTTCTCGGACTCCCCGGCGAGTTAATCATGGGCGTCATGGCGCTAACCTTTGTCATCTCGCTCGTCTCCGGCACTATGGTCTATGGCCCATTCATGCGGCGGTTGGATTTTGGAACCTACCGCCGCAACGGGTCAAGGCGAACTCAGTGGTTCGACCTGCACAACCTCCTCGGCATAGTCACTCTCACCTGGGCTCTGGTAGTAGGTGCAACCGGCGTGATGAATGCGCTTTCCACACCGCTCTTCGGATTGTGGAGAGCGCAAACGCTTCCAAAGATTCTGTCGCCCTATCACGGCAAGCCAGTGCCAACCCACTTTCGTTCCGTAAATGAATCAGTAAAGCAGGTCGCTGCTGCGCTCCCTGGCATGGAAGTCTCAGCAGTCATCTTCCCCAATCCTGTATTCAGCAGCCCACGTCATTACCTCGTTTGGGCCAGGGGCAAAACGCCACTCACTGCTAGAATGTTCACGCCCACACTTGTCGATGTAGAAACAGGAGCCGTTACGCTTTCCGGCGGCCTCCCGTGGTATCTACGCATTCTGGAGTTGTCCCGTCCGCTGCACTTCGGAGACTACGGCGGCCTTCCACTTAAAATCCTCTGGGGCCTGTTCGACCTGGTACTGATAATCGTGCTCATCACCGGCCTGTATCTCTGGCTATCCAAGCGAAAGACCGCAATCGAAGAAGAACTCGACAAGTTGGTCGCCATGGAAGCAGCGCAGCCCAATCTCGTAGGATCGGAAGCACACGCCCAATGAGCCAGCCTTATTCTTTTCGCAAAGTCTATGGCGCGGCTTGCGTCCTCGCGGCTGTCACAATCTACGGTCTGCTCTCCGCACTGCTAGGTGACGGCATCTGGGATCAGCTTTCATGGCTCGTCCTCGCAATTCCACTGGCCGTAATTGCATGGAAACTGGCAGCTGCCAAAACAGGGACACCCAATAAATGCTGAAGCAGAAAATATCAGGTTCCTCTTGCACAATTTTGCTGAGGCAGTTATTGTTAAGCTTAACAGGGACTAATTTAGTCCTATATCAAGAAAAGCATTGCCGCAGAGTCTTTTGGCGAAGCGCTGCTGCAATGCGGAGATCGACAGGAAGGCTGGCGCATTCCGTTCCGGAAACGCCGCAATCCTGCCTCTACGGGAGATGGTTGCATGAGCGAACGGAAGAAATTCCGCATCCAGCGTTCGCTGGGAATCGAACTGCCAGGCCTCGGTAAGCCCGGCGCACTTGAAAAGAGAAATTACCCTCCGGGCCAGCATGGCAAGCTGCTTAAGCGCAAGACCACGCAGTTCGGCACGCAACTGCGTGAAAAGCAGAAGCTGCTTTTTCATTACGGACTACGCGAAGAACAGCTCCGCCGCTTTGTCCGCAAGGCCAAGAGCCTCAATGCTACCAACTGGATTGAAGGCCTGATAAGCCTGCTCGAAATGCGTCTCGATAACGTAGTCTTCCGCCTTGGTTTTGCACGCAGCATCGCTGCAGCGCGTCAGCTCGTTTCGCACGGACATATCCTGGCGGACGGTCGACGCCAGACCATCGGTTCCATGGTTCTTCGCATTGGTGAGCGTGTTCATCTCACGGATTACGCAAAGCAGATGGCGGCTATTCAAAGCTCGCTGGCCAGCCCGCGGCTCGACCTGCCTTCTTACCTCAAGTTCGAAAACCCTGAAAACAGGGAACATGGTCTCATACTTACAATGCCGGGCGTTGAGCATGTCCCTTTTGAGTTCAATGCAACGCAGGTAGCGGAGTATTACGCCAAGCGCGGCGTCTAGCACCCCAATGCTGCGGGCAGGGAAGCATTTGCGAACGGCGAACACCAGGTCTGCAGCATAGTTGCCAAGAGATGTGTCCTGGCCTGCATTACCTCATTGGGATGATGCAAAATGCTATTGATGGCGCAAAGAGAGGCAATGAGGACATGGCAACAATAAAGCTTTGGACGGACGAGGAAGTGGAAGGAAGCCCACGCGTAAAAGTAGTTTTTGACGATATCCGTGCAACGCGCAAGTCAGATTTCGTAAATAACTTCTGGCGAGCCCTTGCAAACCAGCCGGAACTGCTGGAGCGCACATGGACAAGCATCAAGCAGGTGATGGTTACGCCGGGCACGTTGGACCCTCTGACGAAAGAGCTGATCTATATTGCCGTCTCAACAGTAAATAGCTGCAGCTATTGCATACACTCGCACACGGCAGCGGCAAGAGCCAAAGGCTTAACGGCCGAGCAGCATGCGGAGTTCCTGGCAATCATAGGAATGGCGGCGGAGACCAACGCGCTCGCGAATGCCATGCAGATTCCTGTTGATGACGAGTTCGCGGTCCAGTAGTCGAAACAAATTCGCTAAATAGAACAAAGCCAAACATCTGCGTGATCTTAATCACAGCCGGCAATCACCAGTCCAGTTGATGCTTGTATGAGAAAGCGAGTGTAGACTGTGTTTATGAGCAGAAAAAGCGCGATTTTCATGCTGGTGATCGTGGCCCTCTGGGCCGCCGTTCCCGCGCTTCTCTGCTTTGCAGTTGCCCCATGCCATCAATGCTGCGCCGCAATGAAGATGGATGACGGCGCACAGACATTGAGCGCTGTCAACTTTTGCTGTGAAGTACACAGCCCCAATACCGCCGAGCCTGCAGCAAACTCGGTCTCGCCGGAGTTTCACAATAGCTTTGCTCTGGCGGCAACTTCCGCTGTCCTTCCGCTTACCATCAACCCAGCTGGCCACAGCTCGATTCAAACGCACGCATCCCCTCCTCGATCTCTGCTAGGCACAACCACCATTCTTCGAATCTGATTTCTCCCTCGATTCCCGTTCAGGGATTCGTGTGCCTCAGTGCGCTTTTGCGTGCTGCCGGCGCGTATGGCGCGACTAACCGCCCATCGATTCGGGGGATGAATGAAATTTCTACTTGCATCACTTTGCATCCTTGCCATTCCTGCGTCTGCAGATATCTGCTCCGCTCAGCAGCAGGACGCGACCAACCAATTCGCCAGCTTTCGCTTAATCGTAGATGCAAAAAAATCACCGGACGAAACTGCACTGCCGCGAACGCTGGAGGAGATAGAACGTATCGCTCTCGCGGAAAACCCGGAGATTCACGTAGCCGCGCGCAAAGTTGCACTGGCAGAGGCGCACGTTCCCGCCACTGGCAGGCTTGATGATCCTCAATTCATGCTCCGCAACTGGCAGGTTCCGTTAAACAAACCCTGGGACTTCAACTCAGCGCAGAACATGCTGATGCTGAGTCAGTTGCTGCCAGGGCGTGGCAAGCGCCCTTTGCAAACAAGCATCGCGCAGTCAGACGTGGCTCTCACAAAGGATGAACTGGAGTCCACACGGTTGCGCGTACGTGTTGAGGTACGCAAAGCCTTCTTCAATCTGTTGTTGGCGCAAGAAGAAATGCGCATCCATGACCAGCATGTGGACATTGCAAAACAAGCTATCGAAGCTGCGCGCATTAAGTACACGGTTGGCAAGGTTCCGCAGCAGGACGTGCTGAAAGCGCAACTCGCAATGACGCGTCTCGAAGAACATATCATCCGTTTTGAGCGTGATGCCGAAGTAGCTCGCGCACGCATGAACACACTGTTAGGCCGAGACACTGCAATTCCCATTCGCGTGGAAGGTGGCTTCGGAATCGACTCCCAACTTCCCGCTGCAAAGCAATTACAGCAACTCTCAATCGACTCACGCCCCGATTTGCAACAGGCCCAGGCGGCCATAGATAAGAGCCGCAAAGAAGCAGAGTTGGCGGGCAAGGTCTACATGCCGGACTTCAATATCGCAGGCGGCTATATGCTCATGTCCTCCGGCTCTGATCCGCGCAATAACTACATGTTTGAAGGCTCCATGACGCTGCCTTGGCTTAACCGCAAAAAGCACAACGCAGAGATTACCGAATCGAATGTAAAAGTTACCGAACAGGAAGCCGAGTTGGCTGCACTACGCAATGCAGCCTTTGGCCAGGTAGAAGAAGCGTTAGCCGAAGCTCGCTCCTCACAGCGACTGGCCCGCGTCTATCACGACTCACTTGAGCCGCAAGCGGAAGCAACTTTACACGCCGCAGTCATCGCTTATGAGAATAACCAGGCTGATCTTCTCGATCTACTCGATAGCCAGATGGCCGTAATCGATGTAAACCTCGCGTGGTTCCAGTCAATGGGAGATTTTGCGACGAGCATATCTGATCTGGAATTAGCCGTTGGCGCACCCATCGACTTAAAGCCCCAACAACCGCTGCCAGCAACACCGGAGGAGAAGCAATGAGCGACCGTGTATATCGACAAGCATTCTTTGTAGCTCTTGCTGCATGCGCAGCACTCGCTGCGGGAGTTGGCTATCTTCTCCTGCAGCACAGTCGTGCGGTGTCAGTCTCACAAACCAGCGATCCAGTTGTAGCGCGAGGCCCTGAAGCCACCAGCACACCCTCTCCACAGACAAGTACAGTTACATCCAACACAGAGCCTCACCTCGGCCTTATACAGATACCTCCTCAGCGTCTGCAACAGATAGGTGTTACCACGGCAGTAGTGGAGATGAAGAACGTTAGCGATAAGCTAAGCGTTCCCGGCAACGTCGATCTCGATGAGCAAAGCCTCTCTTATGTTCAAACGCGTTTCCCGGGATGGATACAGCGCGTATATGCGAATGCAACTTACCAGTACGTGCGAAAAGGCCAGCCGCTATTCACCATTTACAGCCCAGACCTGGTCAGCACGCAACAAGAGTATTTGTTGGCAAAACAAAACCAGAAAGCTCTTACTCACGATCCACATGGAATGGCAGCGCAGGAAGGCGGATGGTTGCTCGATGCCGCCGAAGAGCGCCTGAGACAGTTCGGAGTATCGACGTCCGTAATCACCTCTCTCGAACAAAGCGGCAAAGCACAGCGTGAAATCACGATTGAATCGCCCGCATCGGGTTTTATTACCGAGCGCAACGCACTCCCCAATGCCTACGTGCAGCCTGACAGCAAACTCTACACTATTGCAAATCTATCAACTGTATGGGTTTACGCTAACGTCTTTCAGAACGCAGTGGGACGCTTGAAGTCTGGTGATCCAGCGCAAGTCACAGTCGATTCGTATCCCGGGCGAGAGTTTAACGGTCGCATAGATCAGATTCTTCCCCAGGTTGATCCAGCAACACGTACGGTACGTGTGCGTCTTGTTTTTCGTAATCCCGGCGTAGTCCTCAAACCGGGCATGTATGTGAACGTAGATATCAACGTATCGCTTGGCAAACAACTCATGATCCCAGCCTCAGGAGTTCTTCAGTCCGGCACACGGACCATTGCCTTCCTCGATCACGGAAACGGCAACCTTGAGCCGCGCGAAATTCAAACCGGCCCGCAGGTTGAAGGTTCCGTTGTTGTGCTCAAAGGTCTGCAAGCCGGTGACCGTATCGTAAGCTCGGCCAACTTCTTGCTGGACTCGGAAGCCCAACTCCAGGCAGCACTGGGAGCATTCAACCTTCTGCAGCAAAGCGCAAGCACAGCAAACACGCAATCGAATAGTTCTGCTCCACAGCCCGAACAAATCAAAATCAGCATGACAACCAGCCCGTCAGCTCCGCAGAAGGGCAAGAACACTATCCGAATTCAGCTCACCGGCGCAGACGGAAAGCCAGTAGACGGAGTTCACGTCACGGCCACGTTTGTTATGCCAGCCATGCCGGCAATGGGAATGGCAGCGCAGCATGCAATAGCAACGATCAGTGCAAAAGGGCAGGGGACATATGAAGGGCCGTTTGAGTTAACTTCTGGTGGCACGTGGCAGGTCACCATTACAGTTCAACGCAATGGAGCCACCATCACAACAGCAAAGCTCAGCATTGACGCCACGGGAGGCATGTAATGATCTTGCGAATAATTGCATGGTGTGCACGCAACCCATTCCTCGTTTTCACAGGCGCCATTCTGCTCACAATCGCAGGCGTGTGGTCTCTGCAACGCGTGCCGCTTGATGCTCTGCCCGATATCAGCGACGTCCAGGTAGTGATTCACACGACTTGGTCTGCAGAGCCTCCCGGGGTGGTGGAAGATCAGGTTACGTATCCCATCGTCACGGCGCTCCTTTCCGCTCCTCACGTCAAAAGCGTTCGCGCTCAGACCATGTTCGGTGACTCATGTGTGTTTGTTGTCTTTGACGATCTCACCGATCTCTATTGGGCACGTTCGCGAGTGACAGAGTACATGCAGCAACTCTCCGGACGACTACCGTCTGACGTCCATCCATCCATCGGGCCAGACGCAACCGGAGCGGGTTGGGTATACGAATACGCAATTGTAGACCGCTCCCACGCACACAGCCTCGCTGATTTGCGTTCCCTTCAGGATTGGTTCCTGCGTTATCAACTCGAAACAGTTCCCGGCGTAGCAGAAGTAGCAACCATCGGCGGATTCGTGCGCCAGTATCAGGTCAACCTGGACCCGCAAAAGCTCTTCTCCTACGGCATTCCTGCATCAACAGTCATAGAACGCGTACGGCAAAGCACAAACGAAGTTGGTGGAGACGTAATTGAAGCCGGTGGAGCCGAATACATGATCCGTGGTCTTGGCTATCTACGCAATGTCGCGGACCTCGAAAATGTTCCAGTAGCAAACAAGAATGGCACGCCGATTTTTGTGCGAGACTTGGGTACCGTAACACTAGGCCCCGATGTGCGCCGTGGTGCAGCAGAATGGCAAGGCGAGGGCGAAACTGTTGGCGGCATCGTAGTCATGCGCTACGGCACAAATGCACTCAATGTCATCGATGGCGTCAAAGCCAAGCTCAAAACGATTGGCCCATCCCTGCCTCCGGGCGTTGAGATTGTCACCGGATACGATCGCTCCTGGCTCATCAACCAATCCATTCATACACTCAAGCGCGACCTCATTCTCGAAGCCATCATTGTCAGCTTCGTCAGCATCTTTTTTCTCTTCCACTTCCGCTCCGCATTGGTTCCCATACTAACCTTGCCCATCGCGGTCCTGGCAGCTTTCATCCCCATGTATTATCTAAAGGTCAGCTCGAACATCATGTCGCTCGGCGGCCTCGCGTTGGCGATTGGCGTGCTCATCGATGCGGCCATCGTGATGGTGGAAAATGGCTACCGGCATATCGCCGAGCACGACAACGCAGGGCAGTTAACCATGCCGGAGCGCCGCAGCATACTGATTGGAGCAGCACAGCAGGTTGGCCCAGCACTTTTCTATTCGCTCATCATCATTGTCGTTTCGTTTCTTCCGGTCTTTCTGCTTGAAGCACAGGAGGGCCGCATGTTCCGCCCTCTCGCGTGGACAAAGACACTGGCGCTGATATTTTCGTCGTTGCTATCCATCACGCTGGTCCCAGCACTTATGCCATTTTTCTTAAACGGCAATCTGCTTCCCGAGTCAAAGAACCCCGCAGCCCGTATCAGTCAAGCCATTTATCTCCCTGTACTTCGCTGGTGTCTGCATCGCTGGAAGCTTGTAATTGCACTCAACCTCATCTTTCTCGCAGTGACAATTCCTCTCTGCTGGCGCGTAGGAAGCCAGTTCATGCCTGCGCTATACGAAGGGTCTTCTTTATATATGCCCAGCTCTTTGCCCGGCATTTCCATCACTCAGGCTGTCTCGCTCATGCAGCAGCAGGACCGCATCATTCGCGGCTTTCCAGAGGTGTCAACTGTCTTCGGAACAGTCGGCCGCTCAGACAGCGCTACGGACAATGCGCCGCTCGACATGTACGACACCACCATCATGCTTAAGCCGCGTGAACAATGGCGGACCGGCATGACCTACGACAAGCTCATCCGCCAGATGGATGAAAAGCTGCAGTTCCCAGGCCTGACAAATACCTGGACCATGCCTGTCGAAAACCGTCTTGATATGGAACTTACCGGCATTAAAACCGCCATTGGCATCAAGATTCAAGGCCCCGATGTCGCGCGCATTCAAGATATAGGTGCACAGATACAGCAAGCGCTCTCAGGCATGTCCGAGGCAAGTTCCGTTTACGCCGAGCGCATCTCGCAAGGCTTTTATCTGAATGTGGATGTAAACCGTCCAGTCGCAGCACGCTATGGCCTCACCGTCTCCGATGTGCAACGTGTTGTCTCATCGGATATCGGCGGCATGAACATTACTGAAAACATTGAAGGCCGCGAGCGCTATCCCATCGCAGTTCGCTACCAACGAGACTTTCGCGACTCATCGACAACCCTTTCACAAGCGTTGATCCCAGCTCCCTCTGGTGAACAGATTCCCATTAGCGAAGTCGCTCGTGTCTACTACTCACGCGGTCCGGCCATGATCCGTGATGAAGACGGTTCACTCACCGGCTATGTCTATCTCAACCTGAAGACAGGCGACTATGGTGGCTTCGTTAAGCGCGCCAATGCAGTGCTCCAGCATCAGCTTACGCTGCCTGCAGGTTACACATGGCGCTGGGCCGGTGAGTACGAGTTCGAAATGCGTGCCAAACAACGGCTTATGATTATTCTCCCCATTGTCTTCTTTGTAATTTTCTTGCTTCTCTATCTTGTCTTCAAATCTATAGAAGAAGCAGCAGTGCTGATCTTCCCGACCTTCTATGCCATGTCAGGTGGCCTGCTGCTGCAGTGGCTGCTCGGATACAACTTCAGCGTGGCTGTGTGGGTGGGCTACATCGCGCTCTTCGGCATTGCCGTCGAAACTGGGGTGGTCATGGTTGTTTATCTCCATGAAGCCTTACAGGAACGCATACAGCAGGGCGGACCGTTCACGGAGACTGATCTTATGCAAGCCACCATCGCAGGCGCCGTTCAGCGTCTGCGACCCAAGCTAATGACCGTTACTGCAGTCATTCTCAGTCTCGCTCCCATACTGTGGGAGTCTGGCATCGGCTCCGATGTGATGAAGCCCATTGCTGCGCCTATCGTCGGCGGCATGATTACTTCCACCATCCACGTGCTTATTCTTGTTCCCGTATTCTTCCTGCTGATGAAGCGCCGAGATCTTCGTGCGGGCAGGCTTCGTCTTAATCAAGAGGGAAGGGAAGAGGCAGAATGAGTCGCAGCTACATCGAAGAAAGGAATATCATCCTTCGATTTCAGCCAGTTCTTTCGCCCGCTGAAAAATTTTCAGAAACATCGCGCGCGTCAGCTTACCTGTATTCGTATTCTGTAGCGAAGGATGATAACTGGCAATTACTGCTAATCCATTAGGCAGCGTGTACTCTGTGCCATGCGCAAACACATACCCGCTTCTCGCTTTCATCACCCCTGTCCGCATAGCCCAACTCATCAGACCATCAAAGGCAATTTTCCCCAGGCAAACCACCACACGAAGGCGCTTTAATAGCCGCATCTCCTCATCCAGCCATGGCTGGCAGTTACGCAACTCTTCCGGTGTAGGCTTATTCCCCGGCGGAGCACATCGCCCTACGGAGGTGATGAATAAATCCGTGAGCTTCATCCCGTCTTCACGAGAAACTGCTTCTGACTGCGAAGCAAATCCCGCCTCATACAATACCGGATAAAGAAAATCCCCAGATCCATCTCCAGTAAATGGTCGCCCTGTACGATTCGATCCATGCGCCCCCGGCGCTAACCCCAGCGCAAGTACGCGTGCCTTCGCATCGCCAAAAGAAGGCACTGGCTTCCCCCAATATTCCCAATCCATGTAAGCGCGGCGTTTCGTCTCCGCCACCTGCAGACAATGCTCCCGCAGCCGGACGCAGCGTATACATTTCACAATCTCAGCATTCAATTCCGCAAGCGAGGAAAGGGAAGTAGGAGTTGTTCGAACCATACATTAATTGTAGGTGGTTTCTTCACTCAAACCGCACTCCCACTCCAACCCAAACTTGCACCGTCAAACTGTAAGCGCGAAAATTACATCGTGAGTACTGCAATTTCATCCTTCATGGAGAATCCTGCAATGAAATCCGCCAAGCTTCTTCTCCTCGCCGGAGATTTCGTAGAAGACTACGAAATCATGGTCCCATTCCAAGCGCTGCAAATGGTCGGTCACACCGTGGATGCTGTTTGTCCCGGCAAGAAAGCAGGTGATCAGGTTCGCACCGCTATTCACGACTTTGAAGGCGATCAGACCTACTCCGAAAAGCGTGGCCATAACTTTACCCTCAATGCAACCTTCGATGAAATCAAGCCGGAAGACTACGATGCGCTCGTTGTCCCCGGTGGCCGCGCGCCAGAGTATCTTCGCCTCAACGACAAGGTCCTCGATATCGTTCGCTACTTCGCCGAAGTCGATAAGCCTATCGCCGCTCTATGCCATGGCCCGCAGCTCCTCGCAGCCGCCGGGATTCTGAAAGGCAAAAAGCTCAACTCGTATCCTGCCTGTGCTCCGGAAGTAGAACTGGCCGGTGGCACATTTGTAAAAGTAGACTTCTCTGACGCCGTGGTAGACGGCAAGCTGGTTACTGGCCCCGCATGGACGGCACATCCGGCG
This sequence comes from Occallatibacter sp. FHG110214_02, assembly GCF_059115385.1. Classification (NCBI taxonomy): domain Bacteria; kingdom Pseudomonadati; phylum Acidobacteriota; class Terriglobia; order Terriglobales; family Acidobacteriaceae; genus Occallatibacter; species Occallatibacter sp. FHG110214_02. Next base: position 19,472 of record NZ_JBZYWK010000019.1, read on the forward strand.
TGGCTCGCAAAGTTCCTCGAAGTTCTAGAAGCTCACCTGGCAGCTAACACACCAGAGCTAACCGCCGCCGGCTAACCTATTGCTTGTGCCCCATCCTGGCAGCAAGAAAAGCTGCCAGGATGGGGCACAAGCAATACTCTCCGCCAACCGCTTTCAGCAAGGCCGTACCTATTTGCCGCCTTGATTCACAGCCAGGGTCGCGTGCGGTGTCAGTTCCACCGGAGCCACATTCCATCCCTCTACCTGCACCTTTACATTCTCCGGCACATCTTCTGGCAACTGTGCCGTCAATACTATAGTCTCACCTGGTGCAAGCTCCACCCAGTTGTCGTTCCAGTAGGCAGGAGCAATCAATCCACCGCTCTCTGTCCTCACAGCAGCATGCAGTTGAAACGCCAGCGCCGTCTGCGAATTTTTCAGCCGCACACGTACCACGCGCTCCTTCGCTGTCTTCTCCATCTCTGCAGAAGCCGTAACTTCAGCCGCAGGCAAGCTTATTAATGCACTCAAGTCTTCATGCTTCAATGCCGGCGTATGTGTGTAGTCTGACTTCGCCCAATCAAAGCTCGTTAGTGTCCCCGGAATCCAGTAAAAATTCCTGCTAACCACGCGCCCGCCCGCATCCTTCAGCATCAGGTCAATAAACACAATCTTCTCGCCGGTAATCGTCTTAGCCGGAATCCCAAACACTCTTTGCACACTATCTGCAGCCGTATTCAAATCCACCTGCGCAGAATATAACTCATTCCACTTCAGCCCATGAACACTCAAGCTCGCATGCAGTCCGTTGACTGCCGCATATGTGCTATTCACTACCTCAACAGTTGCATCGTCGTACGCATACTGAATATGCAGTGGTTCACAAGCCTTCCGTACCGCAAAGTAGCCCGCATCCGCATCGAGATAGTAATCATACAAATGCCAGATCATTGAAGGCCACGCATTGTTCAACATCCACTGCACCACGCCCGCCGAATTGTACTTGTTCTTTGTGTAGGCCTCAAACATTGCGCGTTCCGAGTCATACGCCATCGTTTGCCCCACGCGCTCATAATCGGCCGCACTCTTCGGCTCGGAATACACCGCTGCCATTGCCTCATTGAAAACCTTCAGCGTCGCAAACTTGCCGCCGCCATTATGAAAGCTCCACTCATCGTTCGGAGGCCAGGCTTCTGCGTCTGTAAGAAACTTCTTCCTGCTCGCCAATGAGGGAATTGCAGGCCCCGGACTCGTCTCCGTATTGAATCCATAAGCACCGCCATTTTGCTTATCCACATACCAGTAGCTCGGAGCAACATAGTCATAAGGCCCCGTCATCTTCACGCCGTTCAGTCCTACAGTTGTATTCGCGCTCGACGCAGCAGACAACGTAGGATTCGGCCAATGCGTCTCCTTTTCAACATTCAAATACGCCGTCTCTACATTCGCCGGCGGAGCGTTGTCACTTCCATTCAGCCATACCAGCAAGCTTGCATGATGCCGCAGCCGCAGCATCTGCGATTTCAGTGACTCTGTAGCAATCGTCAAATCCTCAGGCGTCCATGTGTTCCACCGTTCCCAGTGGTCACAGCAGCACCATCCCAGCAGTACAAGAATCCCTTGCTCATCCGCAAGATGGAAAAACTCTTCTGTCTCCAGCTTTCCCTCAAGGCGAATCGTATTCAGATGCATCTCTCGCACCAGCCGGAACTGTTCCTGCAGCCTATGCGAATCCGTGCGCAACAGCATGTCCTGGCTCCACCCTGCGCCGCGGATCAAAATCGGCTTCCCATTTACGCGAAACAGCCGTGCCCCATTCGCAGTCAGTTCGCTCGTAATCTCACGAAACCCAAACTCCACGCTCTGTTCATCGCTCTTCACGCCGCCAATCGCAAAGCTCAACGAAAGTTGCTCTAGATGTGGCTCGCCCATTTGCTTTGGCCACCACGGAGTTACATTCCGCATGCGCAACTGCGCAAGTCTCTCCGGCGAGAATGCAATTTCCTTGTCCTCATGGGCCGACAGTTCTACAGCCTGTTCAATTCTTACGCCCGCCACCGTTCCGCTTACCACGCCCTTTACTGCATGGTCCGCCGCATTATGCAGATCCGCGTACACAGTCACATTTGCAACCTTTAGCGAGTCATCTTCAAAATGTGTTACTGCCAGCGGTGACTTAAGCGTCACAGGCCCAGTTGAGCTAAGCGTCACATCACCCCAAAGCCCCATGTCCTTATCCGGCGGACAGGGGCTCCAGTCTACCCAGTTAATGCCCAAATCTTTTTCTGTGGGCGCAAACGTCTCCACAGCGAGAACGTTTTTTGCGCGTGGCTTTACAAACTCAGTCACATCAAAGTCGTAAGTGCGATAAGCCCCTGCAACCGTCTTCCCATCGGCAACAAGATGGCCATTTACCCATACCTCGCCGCGATAGTTGATTCCGCCAAAGTGAATCCATACGCGTCCATCGCGCTCAGCAGCAGGTGTGGCAAACTCTGTGCGATACCACCACCCGCATCGATAAGGACTATCTTCCGGCATCGGCAAATTCGCAAAGTTATGGCCAATCGGATAAGTAGTTCCGGGAATCGACCGCAGGTTCATCGCATAAAACGGATCAGGTACTTGTTTGTTAGCCACCTGCGATGCAAGCACCGTGCCCGGCACGCTAACCTTCTGCCAATCCGCTACCGCAAAGTTCTCCGTTGAAATAGTCTCGCCTCCCGCATGGAGCGAACAAGCAGACTGTAAGCGCCATCCCTCATGCAGAGGTATTGAACTCTTCGCTGCCGCAGGCATAGCCACTACGGTCAGCAACACTAAACCCCAACCTGCCTTCATCATCATCTTCTCCACCAAATTTTGAAGTATCATCCTGCGCACAGCCATATTTCAAGAGGAGCAAAGAGCCTACTCTTTACTTCCTGCTTTCGCTGTAGACATCCTCACCACCAGCTCAGGCTGTGTCTTATGCAGCTTTGTTTTGCTGACATTCGCTCCAGACTTAATCGCATGCAATACGCTCTCTGTAGCTTCCATGCCCATCTCACGTAGTGGCTGCCGAATCGTAGTCATCGCGGGTGTAGCCACCTCTGCTGGCAGAACATCATCAAAACCCATCACAGAGCAGTCCTGCGGTACGCGCACTCCTCTCTCACTCAATCCGCGCACCACGCCGAGCGCTGTCAGGTCATCAAACGCCAGAACCGCGCTGAACGATTTTCGTGAAGCCAGCATCTTCTTCGCAAACTGCACGCCGCCCTCAAAACCGGATTCGGGGCCAGCCACGCCACGCAGTTGAAACACAAGCCGCTCATCCAGCTTCATGCCTGTTTCCCGGGCAATGCGCTGAATTCCTGCCCAACGCGGCTCACTGTCGCACAACTCTTCTGGACCGCGAATCACCGCAATCTGCCTGTGTCCCAACTCATACAGATGCCACGCAGCCATCGCTCCGCCTGCTTCATTGTCCACAAGAATCGAGCTGATATCCTGTTGCGTCAAATCACGTCCCACAATCACGATTGGCACATTGTTCTTGCGAATATCTCCAAGCAGGTTCGCCTCTTCAAATACCCAACTCGCAATTACAATTACGCCTTCGGTACGCCGCTCCAGCATCGTATGCAGATAGCTGTCAAACAATTTTCGTTGTGTCTGCGCATCCATAACTAGCGGCATATAACCTGCCTTATGTGCACCGTCCTGAATCCCTCGTATCACCGGTACGCAAAACGGGTCAGACAGGTCAAACGCCAGCACGCCAATCGTCATTGTGCTGCGCCGCCGCAGGCTGCGTGCATAAGCGTCAGGATGATACCCAAGCTGCTGCGCAATTGTGCGAATATGTTCCCGCGTTCTCTCCGCAACATTCTTTGAAAGTGGAGCATCGCTCAACACAATCGAAACCGTAGACACAGAGAAGCCGCTCTCACGAGCAATATCAAGCAACGTCACGTGGCCGGACTTGCGTTGTCCCACTCGTCAGCCTCCTGATTCAGCATTTTTTAGAAAATTCAATTTGTCGCGGCAGGCTAGGGATTCTACCCATGTTCCACGCGCATAAATTTCTTCATTGACACTTCATGGCTCAAAACATATATTGCGCTAAACACTGATTCAAACGTTTCAATCAATATAATCCCGGAGGCACGAGATGAGAACCGGAAAATCCTGTGCAAGCTTTTTTGTGAGGCAGTTCTGCTGTTTGCTCCTGATCTTCGTTTCTATCCACCTGCTCCTCGCGCAAGCTGGCCGCGGCGGTATCAGCGGCATCGTCGCAGACACGACCGGAGCCATCATTCCCGGGGCTGCCGTAACCGCAACGAACACCGCCACCGGTACTCAGCTCACCACCAAAGCCACATCGTCTGGCCTCTATTCCTTCATCTCGCTTGCACCTGGCAGCTATGAAATCAGCGTATCGGCACAGGGCTTTGATACGCTCGTTCAAAAGAATGTTAGTGTCACCCTTGACCAGACCACTACTCTTAATCTCAAGCTCAAGGTTGGCTCTGTCTCGCAGGTCGTCACCGTCACGGAGACCACGGAACTTGTAGATACCAGCAACACCACCGTAGGCCAGCTCATCAACGCGGAAACCATCGACCGTGTGCCCTTGCTTACGCGCAATGTCTACGATCTCGTCCAGCTCAGCTCCGGCGTCACGCCCGCCAACGGCACGCCCAACTCATCCAGCTCACAGTCCATTCAGAGCATCAGCGCAGGCCGTCCCAATGTCGATGTCTCCTCCTATACCATCAACGGCGCCATCGTCGGATCGGTCTACTACATGGTGGATGGCAGCCCGCTCGGCATCGCGGAGAACAACGCTGGCGCCATCATGCCCGCGCTCGACCTGCCTGAGGAAGCCGTCGATGAAGTTCGCGTAGAGACGCAGAACACCCCGGCCAGCTTCCAGTCAGGCGGAGCAGGTGTCATCAGCGTCGCCTCCAAATCCGGCACAGACAAGTTCCACGGCTCAGCCTTCGGCGTCTTCCGCCCCAACATCGGTGCCGCCAATGACTACTTCAATAAGCAGAATCAGGTTGAGCAGGGGATTGCGAACACGCCACCCGAGTTTCATCGCTATCAGGAAGGCGGCTCCATCGGCGGTCCCATCTACAAGAAGAAGCTCTTCTTCTTCGGAGATTTTGAAGCTACCCAGCAGCAGCTCTTCGCAGGCGAATCCCTTGTCGTTCCCACCGCCGCAGAGCGCAATGGTAACTTCTCCGCCCTCTCCGATGTGGACGGTAATCCCATCACCGTTTATGACCCTACCAAGCCAGATCTTGGCGATGGCACACGCCAGCCTCTCTCCGGCAACGTCGTTGCAAGCCCGCTTGCCATCTCTCAGACCTTCTTCTCCCACATGCCTAAGTGCAACCGTTCGAATATTCCCGGCGTGGACTGCGAGTCAGCCTCCGATGATCTGACCCCGAACTATTACTATCCTGGCACCGATCCCACCGACTTCAAGAAATTCGATGTCCGCATTGATTGGGCGCAAAGCGACAAACAGCGCATCTTCGGACGTTATTCGTGGGATCATCACACGCAAGCCACTGTCAACGCATTCGGCAACGAGTGGGATCCCAACTACGCGCAGAATGTTACCCATGCGCAGAACTTCCTTCTCGCCGACGACATTGCACTCAACGCAACCACCGCGCTAAGCCTCCGCTACTCCTTTACCCGCCACTACGAAAACCAGGGCGGCGACCCACGTCAGGACGGCTTCGACATTACCTCTGTTGGCTTTCCCTCTGACCTTGCCGCACAGGAGAACCTTAAAATCCTCCCACTGATTCTCTTTGGCGACAACGGCTCCTGGGTTGGAGGCACAGCCAACTGGAATACATTCCTTTATGCCTCGCAGCACCACGACGCCAACGTCTCGCTGACCAAATCCATCGGTAAGCACTCGCTTTCAGCGGGTTTTGAATATATGAAGCGCTTCCTCAATGTCGGCCAGCCGCCGGCTCCCTCCGGAGCCTATGGCTTTGACGTTACTGCTACCGACCAGACAGCTAACTCCTATGTCGGCGGCAGCGACTTCGCCAGCTTCGAGTTGGGCATCGGCATGACGCCGGGCAACGAGTCCGCCGGTTACCCCAGTTTCTCCAAGGATCTTTTCGCTGCCGAATCTAATCCTTACTACGCGGCCTTCGTCGAAGACACTTGGCACGTCACGCCGAGGTTTACCCTCACACTCGGCTTGCGCTGGGACATCTTCGGTGGACGCACCGAGCGCCACAATCGCCTCGAATACTTCGATCCCTCCGTCAGCACTTCGGTCAATGGCGTCAACTTCACCGGAGCCGAGGTCTATGTCGGCAATGGTCACTCGCGTTCGCCCTACGAGACCAACATGCACGATCTGGGCCCGCGTATCGGCTTCTCCTGGCAGCCCACGCCTCACGTCGTCTTTAACGGCGGAGGTGGCATCTACTATGGCCCCTCCACACAGCAGGTAGGCTCCGCTGGTCTCGACTCCGATGGATTTACTACCAACACCACCTGGAACGCTACCCAGTGGAACTATGATCCCAATACCATCGCCTACGACCGCGGCGGTTTCGGCAACACTGTGCTCCTGAACCCGCTTTCCAATCCCTTCCCGAACGGCGTACTGCAGCCACTCTCGAATACCAGTGGCTACGGGCACAATCTCGGCACCGCTCTTTCCACCGTGCTGCACCACACTCCCACGCCCACTACCTACAATTTCAACCTGGGCTACCAGATCGAACTGCCCCACTCCTTTGTTCTCTCGGCGGCTTATGTGGGCAGCCGCGGCATTTACATCCCGCTCGGAGCGGTCGATCTCAATACACTTGATCTGGCCACCATTGGGAAGTACGGGCCCGAACTTCAGAGCGTCTTTGTTCCTAACCAGTGGAAGGCCATCCAAGATCCCACCAATGCCAATTACGGCTCAGACACCGTGCCTCTCTTTGTTTCTCTCGAACAGTACCCGCAATACGGCGACGGCAACTATGGCGATGGCGTCACCGTTAACGGCGATCCCGGTGGTTTCTCCAACTACCACTCACTTCAGACCAAGATCAATAAGCGGCTCACCAGCCACTTCACCATGCTTGCCAGCTTTACCTGGGCTAAGCTTATGACCAACGATGGCAATCCGCCCCTCGGTTTTGTCGGCTCCCATGCCGGTGGGCCGCAGGATTCCAAGAATATGGAGTTTGAGCATTCCGTCAGCCCACAGGACGTAAAGTACCAGTTCACCGGCGAAGCCTCTTACGATCTTCCTATTGGCAAGGGCCGCCTCGTCGCCCTCTCGGGTCTCGGAAACACACTCCTCGGTGGTTGGACGTTGAACGGCATCTACTATCGCTCTACCGGCATCCCGCTGGCCACACCCGGAACCGGCGATCCACTTGCGCCCTTCGCCCAGCGGCCCAACCTGAGCTGCAATCCTGGCGTTGGTGCGCCGCACACGGTTACCACGTGGTTCAGCCCGGACTGCTTCACCTTGCCGAGCTCGCCCTATGTCGCGGGTAACGCTCCGGCCTATCTCGACATGGTCCGCACCCAAGGCGCGAACGACCTCGACATGTCCATCTACAAGGTCTTTGCCTTCACTGACCGGTTCAAGTGGCGTGTGGAGTTCTCTGCCTACAATCTCGCCAATAAGCCACAGTACGGCGCGCCGAACGTTTACAGTGTGCACGACGTAAACCTATGCAATCCCGGCGACCCCAACAGCAACTGCAGTGCCAAGGAGGACTTCGGCCATATCTACGGCACAGTCAACCAGCCCCGCCAACTTCAGTTTGGAACGCACTTCACCTTCTAGCATCAAGTAGAGCAGGGAAGCACAAACGAAGAACAAAAACAAAAGCGGCGCTCAAAATCAATCGAGCGCCGCTTTAATCTTTTTCAGTTCTCCTACAAAAGTAGCGGTATCACCCCGAATTTAGTAGCCTTTCGGTCTCGAGGATCTTACGAAGAGAAGGAGGGAAGGATCTGCAGTTGCTTTCTATTTCCTATTTCTGTTTTTCTAAACTCTCACGGCCGTCCGAATTCCTCGCACCTGCTTCAATGCTAAGCCAGTTCCATTGCCCAACTCCTTCTGAATCTCCGAAAGAATCGAAAGCGCAATCGTAGCCGGATTCTCTGCGCCAAGGTCGAGCCCTACCGGGGCATGTAGCTCATCCAGCCACTTATCGATCAGCCGTTCCGAAGCCTTTAACCCTATCCTCTGTGCCGCGTCCTCCAGCATCTCGCGAGTCCGTCTCTGCGGCCCCAGTACGCCAACATACGCAGGCCGCAAAGCTCCATCCAAGACCAAGGAAAGCGCCCGCGAATCCTGCTCAAAGCTATGCGTCATAATCACCACCGCATCGCCCGTATGCACGTCCAACTCACAAGGCGTCACAAACACGCGGTCTGCATCGTTAAACCGGGCAGCCGTAGCCAGATGCGATCTCCCATCGGCCACCGCGACAAACCACCCCATCGTGCGCGCAAATTTTACAAGTGGCTTCGCGTCATCGCCCGCGCCAAATACCCAAAGCCCTGGCCGCGCCGCACGCACATCCAACCAGACCCGCGCATCCGTATCCCCAAGCTCCGCCCGAGCCTCATCTGTCGTAGACGCAAACGACCGCCGACCAGTCTCCGGCCCATCCAGCACCGTAGCAATTGCCAGCGGAACCCGCGCCTCAAACGCTGCGCTTAGCGCCAGCATCAACACCCGCGCAGTCTTTTTCCGTTCCAGCAGAATCCAGACCACCCCTCCGCATCCCGACCCATATGGCAGCTCGCCATCATCTTCCTTCGTCGAGTAAGCCCGAACCACGGGCCCATCTTCCGTAAGCCACCAGGCCTTTTGGGCAACAGTGGCCTCCAGGCATCCACCACTAACCGTCCCCGCTCGCCTCCCATCGCTTGCCAGCAGCATCCTCGCCCCCGGCTTGCGATAACTCGATCCTTCAACGGCAACAATCGTAGCCAGCACATACTCCGCCCCGGAGGTTTCCAACTCCCTCCATAGCGGCAAAATGTGCTCAAGGTCTGTCATGCTGTTTCAATCTTCGCTTGCAACAAATCTTCAATGCGTACAGGGAGTTCTCGCACTCGCACACCGGTTGCGTGATAAGCCGCGGCTGTAATTGCCGGCGCAATTCCCGCCAGCCCAATTTCGCCAACTCCGCGAGCGCCATACCCGCCCATCACCGGGTCGGGATAGTCAAGAAACGTAACATCAATCTCCGGCACATCTGCACAAGTCGCCACAAGGTAGTCGGCCATGCTGCCATTGATAGGCTGCCCCGTCCGATGGTCGTAGACAGTCTCTTCCATCAACCCCATGCCCACGCCCATAACAACAGCCCCAGCAATCTGGTTCGCCGCCGCCTTGGGATTGATAATCTTCCCGCCATCCATCACGCTCACCACGCGGCTCACACGCAGCCGGGCAATCTCCGGCTCCCACTCGACTTCCAAAAACTGCGCGCCGTACGAGTGCATCGAGAACCCCTTCATCTTCGGGTCCTCCCATTGCGCAATAGTCTTGCCTTCTGCACTAATCCGCGCCAGCTTTGCTGCCTTCAACAACTCAGCAAACGAGCTGCCGCCAGCCGCCGAACCATCCTTCGTATGCACGCGCCCCGCGGAGTAAGCAACTGTCTCTGCTTTCACTCCCTGCGTCTCTGCTGCCAGTGCCTGCAGTTTTTTAATAGCCTCATCCGCGCCATTCGCAATCGCCGCCAGCACAGATCCGGTCACCATAGACCCGCCCGACATGGGGCCTTCCGGCAGCGCGCTGTCGCCCATAAAAATGTCGATATTTTCGAGCGGCACCCCCGTTTTCTCATGCGCCACCTGCGCAAACACGGTGTAAGTGCCCGTCCCAATATCCTGCGTAGCGCACCGTACGCAAAGCCTGCCTGTATCGCAAAATTCAACGGCCACAGTACAAGCCAGCCGCATCGCTATCCAGCTCGCGCCCGCCATCCCCCAGCCCAGAATCTTCCCATCGCGCGTCATCGACCCAACAGCCGGGTTGTATTTCTCCCAACCAAACTTCTTCGCGCCAACTTCCAAACACTCACGAAAATGTCGCGAAGAGAAGGGAATCCCGCCCATGCTCTCGTCTTTGTCGGTGTCATTCAGCAGCCGCAGTTTCACCGGGTCCATCTGCAAGGCTTCAGCCAGCTCATTCATCGCCGCTTCCGTCGCGTACAACCCCGGCACCGCGCCCGGCCCGCGCATATACATCGGCGCGCCCATATTCCGCCGCACCAGCCCGCTCGTCACCTCCAGGTTCGCAACCGAGTAGAGATAAGGCGTAGCCTCGCCGCAGTTCTCATCAAAGTCATCCAGAATCGAAGTGTTATTCAGCGAGTCATGCCGCAGCGCCAGCAGCTTGCCTTCCTTCGTAGCGCCGAGCTTCACGCGCTGTTCTGTGCGTGGCCTATAGCCTACGGAAGAAAACATCATCCGCCGCGTCAAACTCAGCTTCACTGGTCTGTCCAGTTTCTTCGCAGCCACAGCCGCCAACGCCGTATGCGGCCACGGAAACAACTTCCCGCCAAACCCCGACCCAAGGAAGCGGGTAACCACGCGCACATTCTCCACCGGCAATCCAAGAATCTGCGCCATCACCACGCGATGATTCACCACGCCCTGCGAAGTCTCAAACAGCGTTACGCGGTCGCCATCCCACATCGCAACCGAAGCATGCAATTCAATCGGATTGTGCGTTTCAACCGGAGTGATATAAGTCTGGTCAATCTTCACCGGAGCCATATCAAACGTTTTATCCGGATCGCCGCGCTTCGAGTTGGATTTCCTCTTGCCGTCATAGTCACTTAGCTTGATTCGCAAATCGGCAGGCTCTTTGGCATATTCCACCTTTACCGCATGCGCGGCGGCAGTAGCCTGTTCCAGCGTCTCGGCAACTACCACGGCCACATACTGCCCCCAGTGCCGGACAATCTCATCCTCAAGCGCTGCGCGAACCTCTGAGTTTGTCGCATTGCTATCGCCAGGAACGGTGCGGTACAGCTTGCCGATATTACCGTGGTCAAGTACAAGCAGCACTCCCGGCATCTTCTCAGCGGTAGCCGCGTCAATCCGCACGATTTTTGCGTTGGGCACGGTCGCCGTCACCGGAACAGCATGGGCCATACGGTCAAAGTGAAAATCCGCAGCATACTGTGCCGAGCCGCTAGTCTTCAGCGGCCCATCAATCCGAGGCGTAGCCTTCCCAACAATCGAGGCCGAAGTTGTCGTCGTAATATCCATCTGTTTTCTCGTCCCTAAGCCTGCAACAAATCCTCAATTCGGACCGGCACTTCCCGCATCCGAATCCCCGTAGCGTGATACACCGCCGAAGTCACCGCCGGAGCAATCCCTGCCAGCCCAATCTCGCCAATTCCGCGCGCGCCATACTCATTCACAATCGGGTCCGGCTTATCAAGGAACGTCACATCAATCTCCGGCAAGTCCGCACAAACCGGCACAAGATAATCCGCAAAGCTTCCATTGATAGGCTGTCCCGTCCGATGGTCGTAAATCGTCTCTTCCATCATGCTCATTCCCACGCCCATCATCGTCGCGCCCTGCATCTGGTTCAGCGCCGCCTTCATGTTGATAATCCTGCCCACGTCATACACCGAAACAATCTTCGAGATGCGCAGCCGCGCAATCTCCGGCTCCCACTCCACCTCGGCAAACTGCGCGCCAAACGAGTGCTGCGAGTACCCCTTATCCTTCGCGGTCTGGCTGGAAGGCACCGTCGTCCCTGTTCCCGAAACGCCTTCCATATTCGCTACCTTCAAAATCTCCGCAAACGGCACGCCAGCCGGAGGCGGTACAGCGCCCTTGCTATAAGAAGCACCAACCAGGTGAGCCGTCTGCGTCTCCTTTGCATGCACACGCCCGCCCGCAACTATCAGCGCGCTTGCCTCCATGCCATGAAACGGCGACCCCTCCGTCTGTGAAGCAACCGCCAGCAGATTGTCCACCGCATGATTCACCGCATACAGCGCCGCCGGCAGCAGCGCACTCGTCGCCCGCGAACCACCCGAAGTAGGCCCATCGGGAAGGGAAGTGTCCCCCAGAAAAACATCAATGCGATCCAGCGGCACGCCCGTCTTCTCGCTCACCACCTGCGCAAAAATCGTATACGTGCCCGTCCCAATATCCTGCGTGGCAGATTTAATCGCAATCCGCCCATTCGCCGTCATCTCCACAATCGCATTGCACCGCTCCCGCGAGGAGCTCCAGCTAGCCACAGCCATTCCCAGCCCAACAATCTTCCCATTGCGCCGGATCGACCCAACCTCAGGCCTCCAACGCTCCCATCCAATTTTCTTCGCGCCCGTCTGGATGCATTCCTTCAAATACCGCGAAGAAAACGGCAGGTTCGTCCCCTCGTCCATCTTCGCGTCATTCTGAATCCGCAGTTCCACCGGATTGATCTTCAGCTTCCAGGCCAGTTCGTCCATCGCGGACTCCAGCGCAAAAATCCCCGGCACCGCACCAGGCCCGCGCATCGGAGCAGGACGCCCAATGTTCCTCTTCGCCAACCCGCTCGAAGTTTCAAGATTCGCGCAGCTATACAAAAACGGCGTCTGCTCCCCGCACCGTTCGACAACATCATCCGCAATCGAAGTGTGATTCAGAAAATCATGCCGAATCGCCAGCAGCTTCCCATCCGGCGTAGCTCCCAGTTGAATCCGCTGCTGCGTCCTTGGCCTGTGCCCCACATTCGCAAACATCAGCCGCCGGTCCATACTCACTTTTACCGGCTTCCCAAGCTTCCTGGCAGCCACAGCCGCCAGCCCCGAGTGCGGCCACGCAAACAGCTTCGACCCAAACCCCGACCCAATGAACCGCGAGATCACGCGCACATTGTCCTTCGGAATTCCCAGCCAGTTCGCCAGCGTATTCTTATGCCCCACCACGCCCTGCGAGCTGTCATACAGCGTCACATGATCGCCCTCCCACGCCGCCACCAGCGCATGCATCTCCATCGGGTTATGCGTCTCCGGCGGAGTCACATACATCTCATCAATCACCACCGGCGCCGTCTTCAGCGCCGCATCAGGATCTCCCCTTTTCCACGCACTTTTCCAAGCCCCGGAGTAGTCTTTCCAAAGCTCCGTTCGAACATCAGGCGTCTCCGCGTCATACTTCACGCGAACCGCATCCGCAGCATTCGTCGCCTGCTCCAGCGTTTCCGCCACAACCAGCGCCACATACTGTCCCCAGGAAGTAATCGCCCCATCCGAAAACCCCGGCCCCTTGTAGCTCGAATCAAAGTTATCGTGATGATAGACAGCCACCACCCCCGCCATCTTCTCCGCGGCCGAAGTATCCAGCGAAGCAATCCGCCCCTTGGCAACCGTGCTCGTCACCGGCACGCCATACACCAGCCCCGGCAAGTCATGATCCACCGCATACCGCGCCACGCCTGTAGTCTTCAGCGGCCCATCAATCCGCGGCACCGCCGCGCCAATAATCGCTTCCCCGGTAGGAACAGTAACCGTCGCCATAACCAAACTCCCTCAGCAAAAAGTGCCGTGTCATCCTGAACGAAGCGTTTTTCAGCGGAGTGAAGGATCTGCGGTTGCCTTTGCCAGCTCTCCCACAAACTCTTGGGTGCCCCACTCATGCGCGCTCTTTGCGCATGGGTGGGATAGCATTCCCGCAAACTCACCACGAATTCGCCTTTTCTCGTCTTTCGTCACTCGTCCCTAAACCGACCGCGGATATTGCCCTTCAATCTCCGCGCCCTTCGTCGTAGCAACCTTCAGCGCCCGCACCACGCACCGCTTTGCCAACTCCACCTTGAACCCGTTATCCGTCCTCGGCTTCGCATCCTTAAGCGCCGCCTTAGCCGCCTCGCGAAAATTCTCCTCAGTCGGAGCCTTTCCCTTCAGCACAGCCTCAGCCTCATGACTCCGCCAGGGTTTCGTCCCCACGCCGCCCATTGCCACGCGAACATAAGCAATCTTCCCGCCCTCAACCCGCGCCACAACGGCAGCCGAAGCCAGCGCGAACTCATAGCTCGCGCGATCCCGCAGCTTCAAATAAACGCTCTTCGCACCCGTTACCGGCTTAGGCAGCTCAACATACGTCACCAGCTCCCCCGGCTCCAGCGCATTCTCAATATGCGGAGTATCCCCCGGCAGCTTATGAAACTCGCCCACCGGAATCGTGCGCCTTCCCTTCGGCCCCTCAATATGCACCACAGCCTCCAGCGCCACCATAGCCACAGCCATATCGCTCGGATGCGTAGCAATGCAATGCTCGCTCGTCCCCAGCACCGCATGCATGCGATGAAACCCATCCAGTGCTGCGCATCCCGTCCCCGGCACGCGCTTATTGCATCCATAGCTGCCCGGCTCGCCCGCGCTCGGCTCGCGAAAATACGCACATCGTGTCCGCTGCAACAGATTCCCGCCCGTCGTAGCCATATTCCGCAACTGCGGACTCGCCCCCGAAAGAAGCGCCTGCGACAACACCGCATAATCCCGCTTCACCGCTGAATTCCAAGCCAGGTCGCTATTCCTCACCAGCGCCCCAACCTTCAACCCGCCCGCAGGCGTAGGTTCAATCTTGTCGAGCGGCAGCAAATTAATATCGACCAGCCCTGACGGCTTCTCGACATTCAGCTTCATCAGGTCCACCAGCGTCGTCCCGCCTGCAATAAACTTCGCCCCACCCGACACCGAAGCCAGCGCCTTCTCCGTCCCCGTAGCCTTCACATACCCAAAACTCTGCATCTCAGCCTCCAGCTATCCTTCTGCTGACTTGCTAACTTGCTATGCGCAAAGCGCGCTAACTTGCTGCATTTGTGTAAGCGCTTCAGGTTTCCTTCTTTTGGAGACCTGGAAGAACAAATCCCTGCTTATGCGCGCAAAGCCTTTACCGACTTCACCGCCGCCACGATATTCGTATAAGCCCCGCACCGGCAGATATTCCCCGCCATCGCATGCTTAATGTCCTCGTCCGTATTCGGGATCGGCTCCTTCAACAGCGCAACAGCGCTCATAATCTGTCCGCTCGTGCAATATCCGCACTGGTAGCCGTCATG
This sequence comes from Occallatibacter sp. FHG110214_02, assembly GCF_059115385.1. Lineage (NCBI taxonomy): Bacteria > Pseudomonadati > Acidobacteriota > Terriglobia > Terriglobales > Acidobacteriaceae > Occallatibacter > Occallatibacter sp. FHG110214_02. Next base: position 34,524 of record NZ_JBZYWK010000019.1, read on the forward strand.
CTCCACAAACGCCGCCTGCATTGGGTGCAGGTTCTCCGGAGTCCCAACGCCTTCAATCGTCGTGACCTCATCGCCCTCGTGCATCACCGCAAACGAAAGGCAGCTATTCACCCGCCGCCCATTCACATGCACCGTGCAAGCCCCGCACTGTCCGTGGTCGCAGCCCTTCTTCGTGCCCGTCAGGTGAATCCGCTCGCGCAGCGTGTCGAGCAGCGTCGCCCGCGTATCAATCCCCTTAAGCACGTACTCTTTCCCGTTCACACGCAGCGTAACGTCGGCAACGTTGTCCGCCTCGGGGGCCTTAACCTCCGGCTCAACCACCGGCACAGCTTTGGCAACCGGAGCCGTGCCAGCCACAACACCTGCCGCGCCAAGCCCCGATAAAAACAACCGCCGCGAAAACCGTCCCGAACCGGACTCAGCTGTTACAGGCTCCAGGTCAATCGACTGCCGCTCCGCATCTTCAGCAGAAGGCACAGGCGAAGGAGCCACATTACGCGGCTTCAAATGTTCAAAGCGAATCTTCGGTAAATCAGCCACAGGAGACCTCCTGATGAGAGACAATCCACTCCCTCCAAACGGGAGCACAAGCAAGACGAAAGGCAAAATGGGAAAGAGATTTCGCAGGGTAACAAACCGCTGTGCCAATCATCCTAACCCAGATTCAGCACAGCCCCCGCAAGCCATTTCGTTCGTAAATGGAGACAATAAAAATTGCTAAAAACAAAAATGGTTATCGTTGAAATCGCAAGGAACCCACGCGCAATCGCCTCACCAGATCAATCCGTTCTTCCGTATCCTGAAAAACGTATTCATTCATACTGTTTCGATCATTTTTCGCGCGCTAAAACCAGCAAAGGGAAGCACGAAATCGTGCTCCCCTCTCAAAACATCCTGCCACAACATCCGTCCTGCTTTTTCTTACACAAACAAAAGCAGTAGTTTGGTCTTTCACTAGTGACTGGTCACTAAGCAACCACCGCCACCTGCTTAGCGCCCGACACGCGTTCTACTACTGTCTCCGGTTCCGCCGACCGCAGCCCAAGCTTCTCTTCAATCTTCTTGTAGTTCGCAATCTTGTGAACCAGAATCGCATGCGCTTTTTCAAGCGCCTGAATCTGGTCTGCAATTACCGCCTGGTGATCTTCCAGAATCTTCCGCCTCTCCAGCGATGTGCCTTCGCCCTGTTCCCGCAGAGCGGCATACCGCTGCAGGTCGCGAATCGGAATATTCGTTGCCCGCATACAGTGCAAAAAGTTCAACCAGGCAGCATCAGATTCGGAGTAGCGCCGATGCCCATTCCGGGCACGCCCCACCGGCTGAATCAATCCCACGCGTTCGTAGTACCGGAGCGTGTGCGTCGTCATGCCGCAACGTTCCGCCATGGTCCGAATGGTATAACCAGAGTTCCGCATATCTTCACCGTACTCCTTATAGCGCGCTCCAAGTCAACAGCACTCATTTCCTTGCTGAATGAATTTCGATTTCATCAAAACCTATCTTTATCAACCAGCTAGCAGAAAAAACCAAAGTCTTTCCTCACCCGCTTTACATTTCTTAAGATTCTCTTGACTTTGTAAATTACAAGCCGCCGGAGCCCGATTCTCTCTAACGTTGGAGACGTTGGCGCACTATAAAGGGCAGATTATTTGCAATTACAGTAGTCTCTGCTCTCCTTGGCCCCTTTCCTGTGGAAAATGCGTCCATAATCGTTGGATCCAAGGTGGAATTCACATGGAGAATTTCTTTCAATCAATTGAAAAATAAAGAATTTATCTGTATTCTGGCCACGAAAAGGACCGTATGACACAGCCGGATTATGCAGCAATGCTTCAAGTAGCACTTGAAGAGGCAAAACAGGGTTTTTCTGAGGGGGGCGTTCCCGTAGGAGCCGCTCTTTTCACTCCAGCAGGCGAAGTCCTGGGCAGAGGCCGCAACCGCCGCGTCCAGCAGGGCGACCCCAGCGTTCATGGCGAAACCGATGCCTTCCGTTCCGCCGGCCGCCAGCGCACCTACCGCGACAAGATCATGGTGACCACCCTCGCTCCCTGTTGGTATTGCTCCGGGCTCATCCGCCAGTTCAACATCGGCACAGTGGTCGTAGGCGAAAGCCGAACGTTTTCCGGCGGCGTAGACTGGCTTCGCGAAAACGGGGTCCGGATCATAGATCTCGACAACGAAGAGTGCCACGCCCTGATGCAGAGCTTCATCACTGCTAAACCCAAAATTTGGAACGAAGATATCGGCGAAGATTAGGGACAGACCATAGCCGCTCAGGTAGGCCGGGGATTTACCCCCGGCAAAAATGGGACAGCGTAAAGAAGGGGCTTCAGCCCCTGAGGTATGCTTTTCTGCGAACTCCAAACTGCCGCAGAAGAGAGACCCAATGCATCGCCGCCAATTCTTAGCTACCTCCCTTGCCGCATCCGCCGCCACGCTGGCAACCGCGCAGCAGAGCCAGGACCACATGGCCACCGCTCGCGATTTCTATCTCCTTCGCCGCTACACCATGCAAACCGGTCCGCAGACTGCGCTCGTAGAAAAGTACATCTCGGAAGCCCTGATTCCCGCACTGACCCGCCGCAACATTGGCCCTGTCGGAGCCTTCCGCCTTGAAGTTGGCCCCGAAACCCCGGCCTTCTACCTTCTCATTCCCACAAGAACCACCGGCCAGGCTGCCCTGCTCGACCAGGACTTGGTCACCGATGCCGACTACGCCAAAACCGCCGAGTCATTTCTGTCAGCCCCGGCCACGGCTCCAGCCTTTCTCCGCACTGACTCGCTGCTTCTCATCTCCTTTGAAGGTTGGCCCAAAATCACCCCGCCCGCGAAGTCAGCCAAGCGAATCTTCCAGCTCCGCACCTACGAGAGCCCCAGCCACCACGCCCATGAAGTAAAGGTGAAAATGTTCCACGCCGGCGAATTTGAAATCTTCAAGGCTGCCGGCTTCCACCCCGTCTTCTTCGGCGACAGCCTCATCGGTCCCCGCCAGCCCAATCTGACCTACATGCTGGCCTCCGAAAGCCAAGCCACCCTGGAAGCCCAGTGGGAGAACTTCCGCAACAACCCTGACTGGAAGAAGCTATCGGCGGACCCCAAATATGCCTACGAGCCCACCGTCAGTAACATCACCAACTTGTATCTAAGCCCGCTCTCCTCTTCGCAAATCTAGATTGGCAGGGACGAGAGCAGCAGCGGTTTAGTTGGCAGTAGGCTGAGTAATCTGGTCAATGACGATGCTTTCCGCAGTGCCTCTGGCAGGCCGGAGCTTAAGGCCAAGCTGTTCCTTGAGCACCGTGAAAAGGGAAGGATCGGCGGAATCGGGAGTTTCTTCGGGGGCCCATTGAATCTGGAAGTTGAAGTTGCCTTGCAGGCCAGTGTGGTCTTCCACAGGACGCCCAGCCTGCCTGCGAAGTGCAGCGGCAACGTCGCCCATAGACATCTGCGAGGCCTTCATCTCGGTCCTTGAGCCGTTGGAGTTGGTGCTCATGTTGGGCTGTGAGTCGGGAGTGCTGGGCTTGAGACCGGGGCCGGGCTTTCCTGGCTTCACAAGTTCGAGCCAATAGACAGGAGTTTCTATCCGCGCGCGATGAAACTTGAGCTGAAAACGGTCTTCAAGCAGCGAAAGAATGAGCTGCTGGAATTGCTGCGGAGTAGTCACTTCCGTGTGGTCGGCGGTGACGGCATTGATATCGAAGGTTTCGTTGCCGGCCCAGTTGGGTACGCCGGAGATGAGGTTGTCGTCGGCGCCGAATGCGATGCGGATCAGTGTACGGGCAGTGGTGGCAGTGGCTACAAAGCGTCCGCCCGGAAGCATCTTGCGGTTCGAAGGCTCATTGCTATCCGACTGCCGCGCACGGATGGAGGCGACTTCAAACCGCAGGGGTGCCTCTGCGCCGGGTTGTGATGCCATCGGGGATTGAGCGGAGAGAAGGAACGAGGCATCGATAAGCGGAAGCAGAAGGAGCAGGGCAGCGCAGAATCGCTTTGTCGGCGGGTTTGTCATCACCCTTGTCACTACGCGGAGTTATGAGGGAAGGTTCCCGTCTGTGTCTTTCCGCATCCTGCCTCTCTCTCATTGACCGTTGAACTTCAACGAATAAGCCGAGCTAACATCAAACGAATTTTGTAAAATTCCCAGTGCTTTGAGTTGGTCATAGCCAGCCTGCCAACGTGCCGCCGTCATGGACCCAATCTCTGTTCCCGAGCCAATAAACCCGCCGTCTCGCAGTGCCGCTGTAGTAAACGCCTCCTGCGCCGTGTTCAGCGCTGGATTCAGCTTCAAAAACTGCTGATTCACCGCATCCGGATTCTTTAGATAATCCTGCCAGCCGCGGATTGAAGCCTTTACAAACTTGGCGACCACATCGGGATGCGCCGCCGCAAAATCCCGCGTCGCAAACTGCACCCGGTAAGGATCAAACCCCGACGTGCTGATAAGAATCGTTCGCACATCTACGCCAGCCTGCTTCGTCAGATACGGCTCGCTGGTCACAAAAATCTGCTGCACGTAGTTTGGGTCGTTCAAAAAATTGGCCACGGACCGCGTGGAAGGAATTTGCTTCACATTCTTCAGCCCATACTTCATCGTCACGTACTTTAGCCACGTCGAGCCCGTCTGCGCGGCAATCGTGTGACCTTCCAGGTCTTTGAAATCATGAATAGGCGAACTGGTATGCACCATAATCGCCTGCGGGTCATGCTGCATCGTCGCCGCAATTGCTACCAGCGGCAGCCCATTCGAGTTCCACGAAAGAATCTCCGCGCTCGTTCCCAGCCCAATGTCCGCCTTGCCCATCGCCACAATCTGTCCCGTATTGCCATACTGCGGAAGCGGCGCAATCGTCACGTCCAGCCCCTCGGCCTTGTAATACCCGTTCAGCAGAGCTTCATAAAACCCGCCATGCTCCGGCTGCGGATACCAATCCAACTGCAATCGCACTGGCGTAAGCCCGCCCGCAGCCTCGTTTGCGGAATTTGCTCCGCCACGGCAACCCGCAATCACCACCGCAACCGCCAATACCAAAAGAGAAGGGAAGAGACGAATCCGCAAAGCCAACCTCACGAATGTTCTTGCTTGCAACCTATCACGCGGCTCATAAAGATGGCCCTCAAAAATGCACCACAAATTCCTCACGCCGTTTTCATTGCCCAACCCTCGCGCCGGATGCAAAGCTCAGATATGGCAATCCCTCCCAGCCGCCAGCACGATAGCGAGCACATGACCGCGCTCGCCGCCTTCACCGCCCGTTCGCTGGAAACGCTCTCGCCGCGCCCCTTTGGAGCCGCCATCGTTCACACCAAAACCGGCAAGCTCCTGCTTCGTGCTCTCAACGACGCGCACCGCCAGTCCGACCCCTCGCTCCACGCCGAAGTCCGAGCCATCCGTCTCGCCGCCCGCCGCCTCAAATCGCTCTCGCTTGCCGGCTACACGCTCTATACCACCTGCGAGCCCTGCCCCATGTGCATGAGCTGCGCCCTCTGGGCCGACCTTGACCGCGTCGTTTTTGGAGCGACAATCGAAGACGCCGCGCGTCACGTCAACCAGATTCACATCTCCGCCGAAGAAGTGGCCCGCCGCAGCGATATGCCCATTCCCGTTGATGGCCCCGTCGCGCATGAGGCTTGCTACGCTCTCTTCACGCACCCCAACATGCTCCGCGCCTTCAAAGAATGGGCCAAGCACCGCAGGAAGAGAAAGCCATGAACGAGCAACTCATCCCCAGCCTGCAAAAAATCATCGACCCCGTACGCGTCCTCACCGCGCCGCCAGTCCTCGACCGCCTCTCGCACGACTTCTATTGGTACTCGCCCATCCTTCGCCCGCAGCTTGCGGACAAGCATGCCGACATAGCTGTTCAGCCAATAAGCGTGGAAGAAATCCTGGCCATTCTTCGTTACGCAGGACAGCATGGAATCCCCGTGACCACCCGCGGCGCCGGAACCGGCAACTACGGCCAGTGTGTCCCGCTCCATGGTGGCATCCTTCTCGATTTGTCGCTTATGGACAAGCTTGAATCCATCACGCCAGACGGAGTAGCTATTTGCCAACCCGGTCTTCGGCTAGGCGTGCTTGAAACAGAAGCCCGCGCCAAGGGGTGGGAACTCCGCATGTACCCAAGCACGCTCGTCAAAGCATCCATCGGCGGCTTCCTCGGCGGTGGTTCCGGCGGGATTGGCTCCGTTGCCCACGGCGGCCTCCGCGACTTCGATACCGTCCGCGCTTTTGAAGTGGTAACTATGGAAGACGAGCCCCGCGTCGTGCTGCATGAAGGCCCAGCCGTCCATGAAATCCTCCATGCCTGGGGGACCAACGGGATTATTACCCGCATCTGGTTCGCGCTCACACAGGCCGTCGAATGGGCCCAAGCCACCATCGCCTTCGATGCGTATGAAGCGGCCTTCACCTTCGCTGAATCCATTGCGACCGGCCCAGAATGGACCAAGCGCCTAGTCACCGTCTTCGAGTGGCCCATACCGTCTTACTTCGCGCCCATCAAGCAAGTCACCCGCGAAGGTAAATCGCTGGTCCTGTTGATGCTGGCTACCAACCAACTCGACAAGCTCCGCGGAGCCGCTGAATCCGTCAGCGGGGAAGTCACCTTTACAGGCTTCTACGAAGGCCCGCGCACGCAGCCGCTCCTGAGCGACTACACCTGGAACCACACCACTCTCTGGGCCATGAAGTCCAACCCCGAGTACACCTATCTCCAATGCGGGTTTTCGCCAACGGACTGCCGCAGCCAGTTTCAGAAGCTCCGCGCAAAGTTTGGCGAAGACATCCTCTTCCACATCGAATTCATGAAAAACGGCGAAGGCGCCATCATCCCCGGCGCCATCCCCATCGTCCGCTTCACCACGCCCGAGCGCCTGCAGGAGATGATCGACTACTGCCGCAGCATTGGCGTCTTCGTCGCCAACCCGCACGTAAACTACCTCGAAGATGGCGGCCGCTTCCGCCCTGACAACATCCAGCTCCGCGCCAAGCAGAAGTACGATCCACGCGGCCTTCTCAACCCCGGCAAGATGATGAGCTTTCATCGCGAGACAGTTAGCAAATGAAAACCTGGATACCCGATTCCCGCAACTTCGCCTATCTCACCTGGAAGCAGGTCGCCGCGCTTCCGCGCGAAAGCACCTTGCTCGTTCTGCCCACCGCCGCCATCGAACAGCACGGTCACCATCTTCCGCTCGCCACAGATACGCTTATCAACAATCTGCTGCTGGGCAAGGCTCTCGAACTTATTCCTGCCGACGTGCCCATCTACGCGCTTCCACCTGTCTGCTATGGCAAAAGCAATGAGCACCTGGGCTTTCCCGGTACGCTGTCTGTTAGCGCGTCCACATTTCTTGCTGTAGTTCGCGACCTGGGTGCAAGCATCGCTGCTGCCGGCTTCCAGAAGGTCGTTCTCTATAACACCCACGGCGGCAACACCTCGCTCGTTGATGTTCTGGCCCGTGACCTTCGTGCTGAATTTGACCTGCGAACCTTCTCGCTGTTCGGCTCTCCCGGAGCGAGCTTTGAAGGAGTCTCCCAGCAGGAGCGTACTTACGGCTTTCACGCCGGAGAAATTGAAACCGCCTATCTGCTGCACGCTACGCCTGAGTTGGTGCGCAAAGAGGAGTACACCACCAACTACATCGCCCGTGTGGATACTCCCGAGCTGCTAAAACCTGAAGGCTCTTCTGCCAACTTTGCCTGGCTCACTCGCGACATCGCTCCTAGCGGCGTTCTCGGCGACCCCTCGGCAGCTACCGCCGAAAACGGAGCAAAGTGGACCGCCGAAGCCGCACAGCGCCTCGCCGAAATCCTTACCGCCATGTACAACTTCGTTCCCAAGCACGGAGCTTGAACCATGGCCCTTATAGACTGCGGCAACGGAGTGAGGCTCGAACGCGGCGTCGAGTGCACGCTGAGCGACGGAACTGTCCTTGTCTCCGACCACTACTATCCAAGTGGCAAAGGGACGAAATCGGAAGGATGGCCCACGCTCTTCATGCGCCAGCCCTACGGCCGCGATATCGCCTCCACCGTTGTATACGCGCATCCCGTCTGGTTTGCTCGTCATGGCTACCACGTTGTCATCCAGGATGTGCGCGGCCGCGGCGGCTCAATGGGAGAGTTTTATCCCTTCCGTCATGAAGCAGGCGACGGAGCTGAATCTATCGCATGGCTGCGCAAGCATCCGGCCTGCAACGGCAAAATAGGCATGTACGGGTTTTCTTATCAGGGTGCGACGCAGCTTCTCGCGGCTGCTGAACAGCCTGAGGGGCTTCTTTGTATCGCGCCGCACATGACCGCTGTCGATTTGTACCACGGCTGGTTTTACCATCAGGGCGCGCTTCGTCTCGCATCCACACTGGGATGGGGAATCCAGATGCTTCGCGAAGACGCTCGCCGTCGCGGCCGGCGTGAAGCTAGCGACAAGCTTGAAGGAGCGTGGGCGAATATCCGTGCGCAGGCTGCGCATGTTCCTTATGCTTCGCATCCTGCGATTGCTGATGCTGCGCTTCCCAGCTATGTCCGCGACTGGATGAGTCACAACGAGCCTAGCGACTACTGGACTAATCAAGACATAAGCCAGCGGCTTGATCGCATTACCGTACCGGCTCTGCACATCTCCGGCTGGTATGACATGTATCTCGAAGGTTCGATTGCGGGATATCTTGCTCTGCGCAATCATGCGGGCACACAACATGCTCGCGATAACCAATATTTGCTTGCTGGGCCGTGGGTTCATATTCCGTGGGGTGATCGTGTTGGCGATGCCAACCTTGGCGAAGCCGCCAACTGCGACACTGACGCAATTCTTCTTCGCTGGTTCAATCATTGGCTCAAAGACGAACCGGCCTGGCACATTCAGCCGCGCATTCGCTACTTCTCTCTTGGTGCAAACGAGTGGTTCTCTGCGGAGCAATGGCCCTCTACGTCTACGCCTGTCTATCTTCATGGCGGCGGCAATGCCAACTCTCGCAAAGGCGATGGAACACTTACAACACAAGCTCCGCAGGCAGAAGAACCTCGCGACGTATTTGTTTATGACCCTGAAGTTCCTGTTTACGCGCCCGGCGGCCCTCAGGCGTTAAGCGGTCCACAGGACCAATCTGCCGCGGAACTCGGTAACAACCTGCTTGTTTACACTTCTGCGCCTGTTACACGTGCAACGGAAGTTTTTGGTCAGCCGCGCATTCGACTGTTTGCTGCAACCTCTGCGCCGCATGCTGACTTTACTGCCAAGCTGGTGCGCGTTACGGCGACTGGACGCGCGGAGTTCCTCTGTATCGGCATTGCGCGCAGCAGCTTTCTCTTTCGTGAAGGAGAGTATGTTGCGGATGAGGTCCACGCGTGGGAGTTCACGCTGGAGCCAACCGCTTTTGTTCTCTTTCCTGGTGAGCGGCTGCGGCTTGAAATTGCCAGTTCTGCTTTTCCGCTCTACGACCGCAATCCATCGACTTCAACGCTGCCGCAACTGGCAGACAACTGGAACTGGGCGCGCTCCACGCAGCAGGTGTTGCATACGGCAGAGCATCCATCTGCGCTTTATCTTCCGGTGAAAGGAGAGCCTGAATGGTAGCCGAAGTCACTGTTCCGGAAATTGCTCTCGATAAAGTAGGCAAGCGTTTTCGCAACGGGCCCGCTATTCTGCAGGACATTTCGCTCAATATGGAGCGCGGGGAGTTTGTCACGCTTCTTGGTCCTTCAGGGTGCGGAAAGTCTACGCTGCTGCGGCTTGTCTCCGGGCTTAGTCCCGCGAGCGAAGGCGCGGTTTCTGTGAATGGCATGACTCCTGACAATGCACGCCAGTTGATGAGCTTTATCTTTCAGGACGCAACGCTGTTGCCGTGGCGCACGGTTGAGCAGAACGTCGGGCTTGGGCTTGAGCTGGAACATGCGGCTCGTCCGGCTCGTAGAGAACGTGTCTCACAGATGCTTGAGCTGGTGCAGCTTGGGCATGTTGCCCGCAGCTATCCTCGCGAGCTTTCCGGTGGCATGAAGATGCGGGTTTCGATTGCGCGGGCGCTGGTGAACAGGCCGCGGATTCTGCTGTTGGATGAGCCTTTTGCCGCACTGGATGAGATGACGCGTGACCGGATGAATGAGGAGCTCCTTCGTCTCTACACAGAGCAGAAGTGGACTGTTCTTTTTGTTACGCATTCGGTTGCGGAGGCGGTGTTTCTTTCTACGCGGATTGTGATTCTTGCTCCGCATCCAGGGCGGGTGGCGCATGATATTTCGATTGATTTGCCATGGCCGCGGACAGCTGAAACTCGCGAGTCCGCTGCGTTTGAAGAGGCTGTTACGCGGGCATCGAGGCTGCTGAGAGGAGTGCAGAACGCATGACCAAGCGGCTCTGGCTCATAGTCAACAGCGTGATTGTGCTGGCCTGTTTGCTTGGTCTGTGGCAGGCGCTGGTTACCTGGAAGCATCTGCCTGTCTATATGCTGCCGGGGCCGGGAGTGGTGCTTGCGGCTCTTGTTCAAAAGCATGCTTCGCTGCTTAACTCGCTTTGGATTTCAACCGAAGAAGCGGCAGGCGGGCTGATTGTCAGCGTTGCTGCTGGGGTTGGCGTGGCGCTGGTGTTTGCGCAGTGGCGATGGCTGCGGCAGTTGGTTTATCCGTATACGATTCTGTTGCAGACGGTGCCGATTGTGGCGATTGCGCCGCTCATTATCAATTGGGTTGGGCCGGGGATTATGGCGGTGATGGTGGTTACGTTCATCATTTGCCTTGCACCGATTATTGCGAATACTACGCAGGGGCTTATCAGTGTGGACCGCAATTTGCAGGACCTGTTCCTGATGCACAAGGCTACGTCCGCGCAGGTTTTGTTCAAGTTGCGGCTGCCACATGCGCTGCCGAATATCTTTACCGGGATTCGCATTGCCGCTGGTATTGCGGTGATTGGTGCGATTACCGGCGAGCTCTTTGCCGGGTCGATGCGCGTTGGTGAGGGCGGGCTGGGGTACGCGATTATGTATGCCAACAGCCAGTTGGAGACGGCGTACATGTTTGCGCTGGTGGCCGCGGCTACGGTGCTGGGGTTTGCGTTCTTCTTTTTGGTGATGTTTTTTGAGTGGCTGGCGCTGCACAACTGGCATGAGTCGAAGCGGCAGGCGGTTAGTGAGTAGGAGATTGCATCAATGTTGAGGATGGAGACGGAGAACGGGTGGCAACTGATTACGCATCCTGACCATGCGCGGCTGGCTGGGGCGTTTGCAGCGGCGTGGGGGAATGAGCGTTTTCGCAGGCCGGAGCCGCGGGAGCGCGTGCTGCTTGGGATTGCTTCGCATGATGATGGCTGGGCGGCGCGGGATGCGCATCCTTCGATTACGCGGCAGGGGAAGCCTTCGGCCTTTTCGATTGAGCTGGTGGGGAAGTACTCGGCGTTTGAAGAGATTGATATTGCGGATTATCTTGCGGTTCGTGACCGGGCGGTGCGGTTGATTGCTGCGGAAGACCCTTATGCTGGGTTGCTGGTGGCGATGCATACCTACAACCTGTTGACGGAGCATGCAGACCGTTCGACGATTGCTCCGGAGGGGCTGGTGCTGCTGGATGATTTTCTCGCCCGGCAGAGGGATTTCCAGGCGGAGCTGAAGTCTGCGATTGCTGCTGACGGTACGTTGCAAGCGGAAGAGAAGGACGAGCAGACGATCCTGGAACACTTCCGGCTGCTGCAGGCTTGCGACAATCTCTCTTTGCTTACTTGCGTGGCTTATGACAAGCCTGCGCATCTGCTGCATCCGCTGCCGCTGGTGGATGGCGGCGCGGCTGAGGTGACGGTTACTCCGTTGGCTGCGCGTGTTTTTCGGTTGGAGCCCTGGCCGTTTGCGGAGGCGGAGCTGAGCTTCCGGTTTCCGGCGCGGCGGGTGCAGGGGAAGCTGTTTGCGGCTTCCGAGGAGCTGGATGCGGCATTTGGTGCGGCTGAAGTGGAGGAGATTTCCGTTACGCTGGTCCAGTTTGCTTGATTGCTGCTGGAGATATTGTTTTTTGGAGTGGATTGTTTCCGGGTAATTCCACAATGGAATCTGTTGTTTGCGGGAGATTTTATGTGTTTACCATTGAGTTAATAGGTGGTTACTTTCTCAATTTTTTTTCGCGAGAGCAGGGAAAGAACAACGGCCCGATTCCATATGGAATCGGGCCGTTCTGCCTGCTGATTTTGAGTATGGCATAGATGGGGTTAATTGCACGCAACAGTTTTCCACAGATTTGGAATTTATTTTTAGGGGAGGGGGTTTGGTTGAAAGAAACGGGGCGGCTCCAACTGGAGCCGCCCCGTTTGTTGGGATGGTTTGTGGTTAGAAGGTCAGGCTAAGCGACATCTGGATCTGCCGCGGTGCGCCGATGGTGTGGGTGACGATGCCGAGGCCGCCGGGGCAGTTGTAGAAGCTGCCTGACACGCTGCCGGTGCCGTCCGCATTGCACTTGCCGGGGAGAACGGTTTGCCCGGCGCTGGGGAACTGGTTGTACTCCTCGTTCTGCGAGACCTCGTTGCCGGGAATGTCGAGCGAAGTGGTGTTGGTGAGGTTGAAGACGTCGAAGGTGTACTTGAAGTTGTAGCGGTCGTGAATGTTGAAGGTCTTGACCAGCGAGGCGTCGGCGCGCTTCTGGAAGGACTGGCGGAAGATGTTGCGCTGTCCGGTGGTGAAGCCGGTTTCATATGGGTCATTCGAGGGAATGGCACCGTTGAGTCCGCCGGCAGGAAGCAGCGGAAGCGTGAAGCAGGACGGGTCAAGAGCAGGCTTGCCGCTGCCGATGGTCCATGCGCCGGAGGCCTTGGTCATGGCGCTCTTGGCGGTGCAACCGGGGGCCAGGGGAACGATGGGGTTGGTGATGCCGTCGGCGGTGGAGTAGTAGACCGAGCCGATGGCGCCGGAGAAGTCGATGACGGAGTAGGGCTGGCCGCTCTGAAGAACGGTGAGGCCCTGAAGTGTCCAGCCATCGACGAGCTTGCCGAGCAGCGATTTCTTCGGTGCGGTGTCAGGAATTGAGAAGGCGTAGTTGAAGTTGAAGACGTGCGTGCGGTCGAAGTCCGAAAGGCCGTAGCCGCTGCGAAGGTCGAGCGCGTTGTTGCCGTTGTAGAAGAGGCCAAGGCCGCTATGTTCGTCGGTGGCGTGGGAGTAGGTGTAAGAGAAGCCAACCTGCACGCCCTTGCTCATGCGCTTTTCCACGTGAGCCTGCAGTGCGTTGTACGCATCGACACCCGCTGCGACGTACTTGATGGACTCTGCCGCGTAACCGATATAGGGAACGCGCAGATCGACGTTGCCGCCCTCGTAGTTGTAGAGGTAAGGCGAGCCGTCGGGCAGGGAATCCTCCAGCGTGTATCCGTAAGAGTACTTCTGCTCATAGGCACCGCCGGCGAGCGTCGGATTGCTGGGTGAGGCAATCTGCGCCTGGTTCATGGGAACCGGAACGACCTGGTGACGGCCTACGTTGCCAACGTATCCAACTTCAACAGCGAGGTCCGGGCGAGGCTGCCACTGCAGGTCGAGTGTGTAGTTGATGGTGTAAGGCAGCTTGTTGGCGCGGTCATAGACACCGAGCGAGATGGGCTGGCCGCCGCCGTTCATAATCTTCTCGGCGTTCGGAAGGTAGTTGGCCAAATCTGATGCCTTGGGATTGTTGGGCGGCGGAAGAAGGCTGCCGCCGTAGGGGTTGGCAAGGTTGCCGCCGGAGTCTGTGCCGTCGCAGGTGGGAATGTAGCCCTGATAGTAGTAGGCAACGGGGCAGGTGGAGGCATTGACGAAGGGGAGCTGCTGGTTGACGCCGAAGGGGCCGCCGGTGACGGTGCCGATGGCGTAGCCGGGCGAGAAGTAGGTGAAGAGTTCGCCGCGGTCATAGTACATACCGACGCCGCTGCGGATGACGATCTTGTTGTGGAAGTACTCGGGCTGATAGGCGATGCCGAGGCGGGGAGCGATGCCCCACTGGCGGCCCGTGAGCGTGGTGTTGCTTACGCCGCGCGTGCCGTTGGTGTTGTTGCCAGCGATGATGATGCCGGGGTTCTCAATGGTGTCGCTGCCTACGTCATATTTGTAGGCCGTGGAGTCGAAGTTGAAGAGACGGCCATATTTTTCGGTGAGGCCGCCATCCCAGTCGAAGCGCAGGCCGGCGGTAAGAGAAAGGCTTGGCGTGGCCTGGAATTTGTCCTGGAAGTAGACGCCGAGCTGGTTGGCGCGATAGTAGCGGTTGGCGTCGCCCTGCAGGAAGGAGCTGACGTAGAAGCCGGTGCCGGAGCTGCCCGGAGTGACATAACCCTGCAGCATCTGGCTCAGGTCGTCCGTGGCGATGGTGCCAGTGCCGGTGCGGCGGTCGATGGTGTTGAGCTGCGTGTAGGTGTAGTTGGCTCCAAAGGCGAGCGTGTGTTTGCCGAGCATCCAGATGGCGTTGGCCGAGGGCGCAATGCGGTTCTGGAAGACGCCGGTGTTCGGTGCCTGCGCTTCGGCGTTGGGGCCGATGTTCAGGATGCCGGTGGGCGTGTAGTCGCCGTTCGGGTTGTAGCCGGTGGAGTTGTAGATGGAGACGCCGGGGAAGTACTTCGAGCCGAACATGTTGATGGAGACGGTTCCGGCGGAGCCTCCGGGGATGGCGTCGGGTCCAAACGGCTGCTCGTTGGTGCCGTAAATCTTTTCGCGCAGGAAGCCGATGGTCTGCGTGGTGCTCAGGTTCGACTTGAGGATAAGCGTGTTGATGAGCGAGAAGACCTGCGCGCCGGAGTCGAGGTGCTGTGTAAAGCCGGGAACGCTGGAGTAAGAGTATGGCGAAAGAATCGGGTCGTGCTGGAAGTAGTACTTGGCGGCAAGAGTGTCCTTGTTGGACGCGTTGTAGTCAAGGCTGGCGGCTACCTGGTCGTTCTTGAGGTAGGCGGTGCCGGGGAGGAAGGCGTTGGTGGTGTGGCTGACAGTCGGCCAGCCGTACTGGTCGTTCGGGATGAGCCACTTGCCGGGTTCGCCGGGGACCGCGGGTGAGTTGAAGAGTGCGAGCGCAACGCGGTTGATGCTGGCGGAAGTGAGATTGGTTCCGAAGACGGGATTCACGAGGCTGGCAAGCGTGCCTGCCGAGCGGTCATCGGAGAGGCCAACAGGAACGTTCAGCAGCGTGTCGCCGATTTCCTGGTCGGAGACATGCAGGTGCTGATAGGCGAGGTAGCCGAAGAGCTTGTTCTTGATGATGGGGCCGCCGGCTTCTCCGCCAACCTGCCAGCGGTGAAGCTCAGGAACTTTGGAACGGACGTTGACGCCGGGGTCAATGTCGGGGTCCTGGTTAAAGAAGAAGGGAGCGGCGTTGAGCCAGTCGGTGGCGCGGCGGAAGTAGGCGCTTCCGTGGAGGTCGTTCGTGCCCGACTTGGTGTTCATATCCACGTGCGCGCCGGAAGTAGAACCCTGCTGCGCGTCATACATGGAGGCATTTACGCGGAGCTCTTCGAGGGTTTCCGGAGCGGGCGTTGGGATGGCGTTGCCGATGGAGAGGTAAACGGAAGCGACGCTCGGAATCACGCCGCCGGCTCCGCTGCTGGAAGAGACGCCGGTGGAGTTGATGACGCGGGCGGAAGGAACCTGGCTGGTGGACTTGCCGTTAAAGAGGTTCGAGATGTCCACGCCGTTGAGCGAGAAGCTGTTCGAGGTGTCGCGCTGGCCGTTGGACCAGATGGGCGCGTTGCCGAGGCCACTGTTGACGCCGGTTCCGCCGGAGAGCTCGGCGTTGACGCCGGGCGAAAGGATGGCTGCGCCGGTGAAAGAGCCTGTTGGCAGCGGTATGGCGCTGATCTGCGCGGAATCCATCACGTAGCCGACGGTTGTGTCTACGGAGTTCATGAGCGGCGAGGCATCGACTTCCACCGTCTCAGCCTTGGCCGCGGCAACCTTGAGCGCGGCGCTGAGGGACATGGTGCGGTCGGCCTGCACGGTGATGTGCGCCGTCTTCTGCACGTCGAAGCCGTTTGCTTCAAAGGTCAGCGTGTAGGTGCCGATGGGCAGGTTGACGAAGCTGTACTCGCCGCTGGCATTGGTCCTGGCGGAGCGGGTGAGCGAGGTCTGCTCATTAACAGCCGTGACATTGGCGCCGGGAATCACTCCGCCGGATGCGTCCGATACGCTGCCGGTGATGCCGCCGAGTGTCTGCTGTGCGGATGCAAAGGTGCAGGAGAGCGCAATGGCTGCCAGAAGCAAGAGCAGCCGGGGAAGCAGGAAGGTAGCAAGCCGTATGGAATTTCTCAAAGTCACAAGCCTCGAAATGGAAATCGCTCCAGGCGCCGGCTTGGTTGCCATGCGTCTCTGAAGGCGTCGTGCTGCTCAATTCAATTGTTCGTTTCCCAAAGGAAGAGAGAAATGCTGAACTGCCGCGAATGAATCGCTGTGTGTTTTTAGATCAGTTCGGTTCGATGAATTGCACCGTGGAATAGAAATAGGATGACGTGAGCGCCGTAAAGATTCAACTGCAAACTAGGTAGAAGGCAGGGATGTTTCGGGTTTACATGGATTCCTTACGTGTTTCTTTATGGCAATAAAGAAACGTGTGCCGCAACGATCCGCCAGCCCTGTGGAAAACGCACCCATGTCTGCGATTGGCGTCCGCGAATTGTTCCGCGAGTGAACTCAAGCGTGATGCTGCCGAAGTCGCGGCCAAAGGAAACAATGTCGAGGCGGTCAATGGTGCGGGCAAGGTTGGCCGCAGGGCGGGATTTGCGGAAGGACTCGATTTCCTCGCGTCCGTGCAGGTTCTCCGTCGCGCCAAAACGCATGACCTGCTCGCCGTCCCAGAACATGGCGAGCAGCGTGTCTACATCGTTAGTGACAAGCGCCTGCTCGTACTGCGGATAGAGCGCTTCCAGCTCGGCAACAACTTCCGGAATGTTGATTTCAGGATTGTGGATGGTCATGGGTGTCACGTTATGGGAAAGAGTTGTCGCGGCGGAAGAATCTGTTTGCTGATTGCGGCGCTGATGGTGTGGATGGGCTCGTTGACAACCTGGCTCAGCCGCAGGTGCATGGCGACACTGCAGAGAATGTAGGCGTGAATCTCGGAGAACCCCCAGCGCGAGACGAGCAAATCCACCATGCGGCTGGTGGCGTTGCGGGCAGTTTCGGCAAGGTCTGAGCCTGTTTCGAGAACTATCCACGAGTCGGCAATGGCGTCTGGCGCGGCCTTCGTGCTTGATTCCACAATAGGCGCAGAAAGCGGCTGCTGCTTGTGCAGATGGAAGCGGAGCGTCACGTCGAGCGGGCACTCGATGCCGTTGATGCAGACCTCGCCATCGCCCTGTGCCGCGTGGCCGTCTCCGCAACTGAAGAGCGCGCCGGGAACAAAGACTGGGAGATAGAGCGTCGAGCCGGCACAGAGTTCGCGCACGTCCAGATTGCCACCAAACGGGCCGGGCGGACGTGTGCGGAAGCTGCCGTCATCGGCGCGGGCTACTCCCATCACACCAAGAAACGGGCGAACAGGAACCGTGGCGGGGAAAAGCGATGTGCTGTGGCCGCCATCCAACTGCCAGTGAAAGAGGTATGGCGTGCGAAAGCGTTCCTTCAAAAAGCCAAGGCCTTCAATCACGCTGGACCATCCCCAACCGTGGTGGCGCGTATTGAGAATATCGATTTGCAGAACGTCGCCGGGCTCTGCATCCTCTACCCAGATGGGACCGGTGAGCGCGTGAATACGCGTGCGGTCAATCTGCAGGTACTCCTCTGTCGTCATGCCGGGATGCACCTGCGCGCCGCTCGCATCCACGCATTGAATGCCAACCTCGTCGCCGGAGGCGATGCGCAGGCGCGGTGGCAGTGTGCGGTCCCAAACGGAGTGTGTCGGTTCAGCGCTGAGTGTGTGTTCGCTCATGGTCGCCTCAGTATTTTGCGCGGACAGTCATCTGCAGCTCGACGAGCGCGTTGCGGGGCAGGGCGCTGACGCCAACGGCAGCGCGAACATGGCGTCCCGCTTCGCCAAAGACGGCGACCAGCAAGTCAGAAGCTCCATTGATGACGGCGGGAGAATCCGCAAACCCGGACGGCGCATTGACGTATCCGTTGACGGTAAGAATCTCTGCAATGGAGTCGAGCGAGCCAAGCTCGCGCTTCAGCACGGCAAGCTGGGTAAGTACGCAGACGCGGGCGGCGGCGTAGGCCTCGTCCACGGTACGGTCCACGGCCACCTGGCCGGTGATAACACCGTTCGGGTCAACGGAGATAACACCCGAGAGATAGATAACATCGTTCACGCGTTTGGCGGAGACGTAATTGCCGCCCGGCGCGGGCAAAGAGGGAAGTTCCAGCCCCAGTTCTTTCAGCTTGTCTTCTGCTTGGGAGAATGTGGTCATCTTGTCTTCAGACAATATCAGGTTGCAGGAAATCGTTATTGGGTTTTTATGCCCATGCAAGTTAGGATGAGCCATGCGCTTGTTTTTCGCGTTGCTGCTGGTGCTTCTGGTGCCGGCGGTTACGCCAACTTCCCCCATTGCGCTTCATACGGAACGCTCTTCTCCCGGTGATCTGGAGATTGGCGGCGAGCTTGCGGGTTTGCCTGCCGGCACAACCCGTTATTTGCGGTACGATGACCTGCTGAAACTTCCTGAACAGACCTACACGATTCACGATGACAATTTCCACGCGCCCGCGGAAGTGAGCGGCATTCCGCTGGAAGAGCTGGCAAAGCTCATTGGCGAGCACGCGAACATGATTGTCGCCATTTGCTATGACAGCTATCGCGCCAACTACTCGCCGGAGTACCTTGCCGCGCATCATCCGTTTCTTGTCATGCGTATCAACGGCAAGACGCGTGAAGGTTGGCCCAAGGCTCCGACCGGCGACGATATGCAGCCTTACATGATTGCGAATCCGAATTTCAAGCCGGGCTTCAAGGTGCTGGCGCATGACGATGAGGAACAAATTCCCTATGGAATTACGCGGCTGGAGTTTCGCAACGGCGCGCATATCTATGCGCCGATTCTTCCGGCAGCACAGTGGCGCGGCAATCAGCAGATCATGGACGGCTACCGGATTGCCCGCGAGGATTGCTTCCGCTGCCACAACTCGGGCCCGGAAGGCGGCACCATGGGAAAGAGTTCGTGGTCTCTGCTTGGTACAGATGCGCTAAAAGACCCGGAACGTTTTCGCACTATCATTCACAGTCCGGAGACGCTGCGGCTCGGAGCGCGCATGCCCGCGCAGCCAACCTATGATCGCGCTACGCTCGACGCGCTTGTGGCATACTTTCGTACATTCGCCCCCACAAAGCCGGAAGCACAATCCGCTGCGAAGGAAAAATCACATCCGTGATTACAAACATTGCGACAACGCGCATTGCAAAACTGCTGCTGCTCTGTGGAATCGCGCTCTTTTACACGCTGGTGGTCTTCAATAACCTTACGGACTTCGACTCCAACTACCAGTTCGTGCGCCACGTGCTGATGATGGACTCTACCTTTCCCGGCAATCATGGAATGTGGCGCGCAATTCCGCTGGCCGCCGTGCATCTTGCGTTTTACTTCAGCATCATTGCGTGGGAGATTGTAACGATGGTGCTGCTGTGGCTTGGTGTATGGAAGTTGCTGCATGCGCTGAAGCGGACTGTGACAGAATTTCATGTTGCAAAGCGCACGGCAATTGCGGGGCTCACGCTCTCCATGCTGATGTGGCTGGTCGCGTTTCTTTCCGTTGGCGCGGAGTGGTTTTTGATGTGGCAATCCAGAACATGGAACGGCCAGGAAGCAGCTTTCCGTATGTTTGCCGTAGTTGGAATCGTACTGATTTTGCTGCTGATTCCCGAAAGCGAAGTCCAGCCTTAAGCAGCTTGCCGCCTGTGCCCCAGCAGGTAAACAACAAGCCCAGCCACGATGTATCCAAGATAGATTTCTGGAATCACACGGCCATGCACGGCATCGCTGGCTGATTGCAAATCGAAAATCGCAATCAGCAACATCACAATCACTGTAACAATGCTCACCGCTGCAATGCCTGTGGAGTGCTGCCCGGCGGCGCGCCGTGCGAAGGGAAGTGCTACAGCCATCAAGCCGTATGCCGTAAGGAAGCCGAAGACGGAGAGCGACCCGGCCAGGTCATAAATATCCAGCGCGCTTACTGAGAGCATGCTGAGGATTGCAGTGGAGACCAGCATGGCTCCCACGACCAGCACGACCGATGCGCCGGGCGTGCCGTGGCGCTTGCTGGTGTGCTCAAAGAGTCGCGGTACCAAGCCTTCATGCGCCATCTTCATCATCAGGCGCGATGCGGCATTGGTGCATGCGAGCACACAGGCAAACATGCTGACCATGGCGAAGAAATCAATCGCAATACCCAGCGGCCCGACTCCTGCAACCCCCGCAAGCAGATGCAGCGGGCTGGTTGAGTCATTAGACTTGCCGCTGATGGAGTGAAAGCCAAGCACCTCAGAGTAGGAGCTGAGAATGAAAAACGTGCCGATGCAAAGAGCGCAGAGAATTACAGCACGTGGAATGGTGCGCAGCGGGTCGCGAGCCTCTGTGCCGAGTGATGTAGCGCTTTCAAACCCGACAAAGCTGAAGATGGCGAGCACGAGCGCAGGTCCAAGCGAGGGGAACTTCACATCCTTGAGCCGGAACTGGTCCCAGTCAATATGCAAGCCGAAGTGAAAGGCCAGCGCGCCGAGCACAATGAGAATGGTGGCCACGCTCAGAGCTTCAATCCAGAGCATCACTTCCGCAGAGAGCTTTACATCACACCATGCAATGAATCCCGCAACGCCGCATGTGAGCGCAAGAACCAGCAGTGCCGGCGGCGCGAAGTGGAAGAACTGCTGCGAGAGCAGCACGGCGTAGTAGAGCGCTCCGCCTGCAACCGATGCTCCCGTTGCTGTGTATGCAAGCAGCAGTGCCCATGCGGAGATGGCTGCATAAACAGGCCGCAGCGTGGCGGAGGTGTAAGTGTAGAGTGAGCCGGGTGAGGCCGACATGCGCGCAAAGCGGCTTACACAAAAGCCCACAAGCAGAATGGCCGAAGTCGCTAGCGCGTAGACGAGCCATGTGGCGTTTCCAGCAAGCGCAAAGACGATAGGGATAGTGAGCGCGGGAGTGGCGCTGGGCGCAACCGCGGAGACCGATTGCGCAAGCGTTTCCACAGGGCCGAGAACGCCGGTGTGCAGGCCGTAGTTTTTTGCGGGAGAATGTTCGGGATACACGGCGGCGTTGCTTGCGGCTGTATTAGGATCGGGCACGAATCGTCCTTGAGGAAACGGAAATAAGGCTTCAGCGTTGATGCGGTTGTATCAAGTGTTGCGCGTTGCGCGGGGATGGTCAAGGCTTAGACGCAACAGCGCATGAGGATGCCATGAAGACGCATCTTCTACACTGAATGCGATGACGATTGCGGCGATTATATTGGCTGCCGGAGCAAGCCGAAGACTCGGCCACGCTAAGCAACTTGTGGAGTATCACGGAGAGAAGCTGCTTGCGCGTGCAATCCGCGTAGCGCGTGAAGCAGGAGCCGCGCCGGTAGCGGCAGTGCTCGGTGCGCAGGCCGATGCGATTGCCGCCTCTATTGATCTCAGCAGCGTGCATGCCGTGCGGAATGCGGATTGGGCGCAAGGGATTGCAAGCTCGATTCATGTGGGGCTACGTGCAGTGGAAGAGAGTGCTCCCGACGTGGATGGAGTGCTGATTTTGACCTGCGACCAGCCTAAGCTGACAACGGAACATCTGCATGCGCTGATGGAGGTGTTTATTGCGGAGCGGCGCGAAGGAATCGTCGCTTCGGAATATGCAGGAGTCCTCGGTGTGCCTGCGATTTTTCCGCGCAGTGTCTTTGCGGAGTTATATGAGCTGAGCGGCGACAAGGGCGCTCGTGCTCTCTTGAAGAATCCCACATGCGCGCTGGTTACGGTTGATTTTCCGGGTGGGGAAGTGGATGTGGACACCCCGGAAGACCTTGCAAAGCTGGGCTAAGCCTCAGCGCTCCACGGTCGCTTCAATATAACCATGCGGCTCGTCAATCGGAACAAAGATGTGATTGGGATTGTCCTGTCCGAAGGGTTCAAGATTCGCCAGCAGGTGGTGAAGGTTCGGCATGGTGAGCTTGATGCGCGCAATCTCCGGCGCGGCATCGAGCGCGGCTTGTGCCATGTCATAGAGCGTGTGTTGAACGGACTGGCTGTCATGCGCGGCAAAGGTTTTGAGCAGTGCGCTGATGATGTGATTGCGCACTTCGTTGAATTGCGTGCCGGTAGCGGAGTATTCCCATGTCGCCGTAGCACTGGTGCCAAAGATGCGGTCTGTCGCGGGCTTCAGCGTTGTCAGCTTGTCTACGATGTAACCGGTAAATGCGGAGTTGGTGGTCTTGAGGATGGTGAGGCCTGAGACGCCAGAGGTTATCTGCCACGGCCCGTTCTGCATGCGCGTAACGTGCGCGGTGTAAAGCTCCGGCCCGCCAAGCTTGAAGGTTGTTGGCTCGGCGTTACCGTCCAGCAGCACACGTTCCCAGGCTCTATCCGAGACTTCAATGCTGACGGAAGACACGTGCGCGTTGTTTGCCAGAAGGTAGTCGCCAAGCTCGATTGCGAACTCTTCCATGCTTTCTGCCTTGGAGGCTCGCGCAACGGAGTACACGGTGTTCTTCATCGTGTCGGTAGGCAGAATGTTGCTGTTGTCGGCCTCGGTGAAGGCGGTCTTAAACTCGCCTTCCAGCAGAACCTGCACGTTCCATTCAACAAACTCGTGCACATCGCCCTTGCGCGTAATGCGTGATAACCGGACACGCGACTTGCCGTAGCGGTTTGTTCCCAGTTTGGCCATTAGCTCCCTCGATAGGTTGTATAGCTGTTGTCGCTGAGCAGCAGCGGCAGATGGTAGTGCGCATCGCCGCCGGCATGAAAGGCGAGAATGACTTCAGGATAGAGGCTCGTGCGGCCCTGCTTCGCAAAGTAGTCGCGCAGATGAAAGGTGAGGCGGTAGTGGCCGGGCTTTGCATCTGTAACAAGGTCACGCACACGGCCGTCGGTGTCGGTTGCCGATTGCGCAATGGCAGTCCATGCGCCGTCCGCCAGCGATTCGAGCGTGACAGGGATGCCGATTGCAGGCTTGCCGAGCGCTGTGTCGAGTACATGCGTAGTAATTGTGCTCATAGCTCCAACCATTTTGTTAAGCGGATGTGCATAATTTGCCGCTGCTGCTCGGCGGCCTCGCGAAGTTCTGTTGCGCGGTCGTTGTGCAGGCGGCGCTGCAGGATAGCAAGCATCTCTTCGGAAGATTTTCCCGTTGCACAAACAATATAGGTGAAGCCGAAGAGTTTTTCATACTGCAAATTCGCCTGCGCAATCGCATCCAGAATTTCTTGTGAAGCGGATGTAGTGGAAGATTGCTCTTGCTGCGACCATGCTGCGGATTGTTGCGATGCGTGCGCAGCCTTGCGTTCGCCAATGCGTGGATGACAGACGAATGCTTCAAGCCAGTCTGATTCGGTCATCTGTGACCAGATTTCGTCAGCAGCCGCGTAGAGCGCTTGTTGCGTGGAGAGAGGCCGTGCAGCGGTCATTGCTACAGCCCAGCGCTTAGCACCGCAGCATGCGAGCATTGCTTCGGTGGCGCTATGCGCGTCGGCCTGATTCCACGCTTCAAGAATGGCATTCATGAGTGTGCATTTCAGTTCGCAAGTTCAGCCAGCGTGCGGGCGAGGACGTGAACGCCGGTGCCGATCCATTCCGGTGAAGCGTATTCGTCGGGCCGGTGGCTTACGCCCTTGCGGCAGGGAATAAACAGCATGGCGACCGGGCAGATGCGCGCCATGAAAAGCGAGTCGTGATAAGCGCGGCTCACCATGCGCTTATAGCTGCTTCCAGCGGCAATCGCGGATTCTTCCAGCGTGGCGAGGATAGCTTCATCGCAGGTGGCGGGCGGGTCGGCGTTGATGGTTTCCGTGGTGATGCGAACGCCTCGTTTCGCAGCGGCAGCGTTGCATGCAGACTGAATCTCTGCGAGCACGCGGTCGCGGCGTGCCGCGTCAATATCGCGAATATCCAGCTCAAGCTTTACGCGGGAGGGCACAGAGTTAACCGCTCCAGGAAAGACCTCGCAGACACCCACGGTTGCCACCGTATCGATAGCTCCTGTAGCTTTCGCAGCGCTCTCGGCGGTAAGAATGATTTCCGCAGCGGCAGTGAGAGCGTCGTGACGCACAGGCATGAGCATGGCTCCTGCATGCCCGCCTTCTCCCTCAATCACAATGCGTTGGCCTGCCGGGGCAGCGATGTGCGTGACAAGGCCTATGCCGATGTTTTCCGCCTCGAGAGTGGGGCCTTGCTCGATGTGCAACTCGATGAATTGATGGAAGTGTCCGGAAGGCAACGCAACGGATTCAATCGGTCCGGAGAAGCCCGCGGCAGAGCGCAGTTCCTCAAGAGTGCTGCCCTGGTTGTCGCGCAGCGTACGAGCCAGGGCAGGTGAAAGCGCTCCGGACATCATGCGGCTTCCAAGGCATCCAATGCCGAAGCGCGTTGGCTCCTCTGAAGTGAAGATGACCAGTTCAATGGAGCGACGTGGCTTGAAGCCAAGCTTCTGTAGAACGCGAATCGCCTCCAGTCCGCCGAGCACGCCAACGCAGCCGTCATAGAGGCCCGCGTTAGGAATTGCGTCAATATGCGAGCCAGTTCCAATGGGTGCAAGCGCTGGGTCAGAGCCCTGCCAGCGGGCGAAGGTGTTGCCAATGGCATCTTCATGAATCGTGAGCCCTGCTTCTACGCAAAGATCCTTTACATAAGTGCGTGCGCGAAGGTCTGCCTGGCTGAAGACCACGCGAGTAACAACGGGCGGGTCGGCCTGCGAGATGCGGCCGAGCGTAAGCAGCTCGTTGATAAGGCCGTCAATGCTGAGCGGGGGACGCGGCATGCTTTACTCTCCGAGTGGGTGACGGCGTGAATCCTTGTAGATGAGGTACTTCGCAGGCTGCTTGCCAAGGGCACCAAACCACTGCGGGCAATAAGGAGCCATATAAATGAAGTCGCCTGCGGTAACGGAATACCAGTTGTCACCGAGCCGGTAGATGCCGCCACCTTCCAGCATGAGAAGGCCGTGCTCCATCACATGGATTTCGACCATAGGCAACGCAGTGCCGGGGTCGTAAGTCATGATGTTGACGGCGAAGTCGTAGGCGGGCGCATCGGGTAGAAAAGTTTGGAGGCGGAGACCGTCTTCTCCAGTGATGGGAATCGTGGAAGGTATCTCCGACTGGTTGCCGATGAGAATTTCTGGCCGTTCCGACGCGTTCGGTGTCTCGTAAGGCTTCTCAATAACAGTGGCCTTTGCTGCTGCCGCTGCTGTAACCGTGTGCGGCGTGCCTTCGGGAAGATATGCAAAGCCTCCGGGCTTAAGCGTATGTGTCTGTCCGGCTGCTTCCAGCGTTAATTCGCCTTGCAGAACGTAAAGAAAGCGCTGTGCGGGCGCAGGCGCGAGCGTTCCTCCGGCGCTGAACTCTGCTGTGAGCTGCGTGAACTCCGCGCCGAGTTGCGGAGCGGCGTGCAGGATGACATTCACGCCTGTTGCGCCGTTGAGCGCGGTGCGGATGAAGGCATCGGGCGTTTGCAGAAGATGGTCGGGCTTAAGGCTGCTGCGGGTATGTCCGAGACGGTGCATAGAACCTCACTCAATGTGCGTCTGATTTTAGCTGATGGTTGCTGCAATGCGTTGAAGGAAGCTGGCTGCAACCTCGAGCGCTGCTTCTACATCCTGCTCGCGTACAGACTCGTCAGGGTGATGACTGATGCCGCCAATGCTGCGAACAAAGAGCATGGCGGAGGGAATATGCGAGGCAAGCATCATGGTGTCATGGCCTGCGCCGCTGGGCAGAATGCGGAGAGGAAAGCCGGATGATTGAAGGGCGCTGGTGAGATGAGCGGTGAGTTGCCTGTCCATTGGAATGGCCGGCTCGCTCATTGTTTCTTCAAACGCGACGATGAGCTTGCGGCGCTGCGCAATTGCATGCGCTTCTTCGATAAGCACACTTACGGCTGCTGTCCGCACGGCGTCATCAGCGTGGCGAACGTCGAGGCTGAGGCGCGCAAGGCCGGGGACAACGTTTGCGGCATTTGGCTCAACTGCAATTTGGCCAACGGTGGCAACCAGGCCTTCCGTACGCAGGGCTGCAGCTTCGACAGCGGTAATCCATTCCGCGGCGGCTGCCAGCGCGTCATGCCGCAGCGATGGCGGAGTTGTCCCGGCATGGTTGGCGTGCCCGGTAAAGGTCAGCGTGCTGCGCATCTGCCCAACAATGGCGCTGACAACGGCGAGCTGCAGATTTTCCGATTCGAGGACAGGGCCTTGTTCAATGTGGATTTCAAAGAAGGCGGCTGCGTTGGAATCGAGTTGCGCTGCGGGGATTTCCGCTGGATTAAGTCCGTAGGCGCGGATGGCTTCCGACAAAGTAACGCCATCGGCATCCTTTCGCTCCAGCAGCGCGGGGTCGAAACTGCCGGCAACGGCGCGGCTGCCAAGGAACGGAACGCCAAAGCGCACGCCTTCCTCTTCGCTGAAGGCGATGACCTCAATGCTCAGCGGAAGCTCGCGCTCTTTTGCAATTTGCACTAGCTCCAAACCAAGCACCACACCCAGAACACCATCGAAAGCGCCGGCATTGGGAACGCTATCAATATGCGAGCCAATTACCAGGCGCCTGGGGCTGGCATTGGCGGGTTGATAGATGCCGCGCAAGTTGCCGATGGCATCCGTGCGTACCGTCATGCCGAGAGCTTCCATGCGATGCCCGAGCCAGCCGTGGAGTTCCCGTACGGGCGGTGTAAGAAAGCGGCGTGTGATGCGTCCGGGTTCTTCCGTAAAGCGGGCGTAGTGAAGACATTCGATAATGGCGCGTTGCGCGCGGTCTTTTAGCGGTGTGGGCATTCTTGTCCGTGTGGGGTGGGGGCGAAAGAGCCGTTGGTAAAAATCTTCTCGCCGCGAAGCCACGTTTCCGTAACGCGCCCGCGGAGACTCGCACCAAGATAAGGCGAAAGCTTATGCCGGAAGTGGAGCATGCTCTCTTCTACTTTGTGGATGGTGTCGGTATCAAAGACTGCAAAGTCTGCATCAGCGCCAGTGCGAATGGCACCTTTGCTATGCAGCGCAGCCAGGCGCGTTGGTGATGCGGAGAGCCATTCGGCAACATGCGTCAGCGCTGCTTCGGGGGTGAAGAGGCGTTCCAGCAGGCCAGTCCAGAGGATGGGGAGCCCGAGGCCGAGGCTGGCGATGCCGCCCCATGCCCCATCAAAACGCCCTATGTCCTGCTTCTTCATGCTGGGCGGGCAAGGGGAGTGGTCTGTCGTCACCATGTCGATGACTCCGGTAGCGAGAGCTTGCCACAGTGCTTCGCGGTTTTGTGCGCTGCGGATGGGTGGGGCGCATTTGTATTCGGTTGCGCCGACGGGAATTTCTTCGGCGGCGAAATGGAGATAGTGAAGGCAGGTTTCGACAGTGACAGGCAGACCGCGTTTGCGGGCTTCGCTGAGCATGGGCAGGGCCTGCGCCGTGGCGAGATGGACAATGTGGACGGGCGTGCCGAAATCCTCGCATAAGCGGATGAGCAAGGCAATCGCTTCCACTTCGGCAGAGTCCGGTCGCGAAGACAGGTAAGTCGAGTAATGCTGCCAGTCGGCGGATTGCGCATTGAGAGCGGCGGTCTCATGGTCAATCGAGCCGGCTAGTTCTGCATGCGCAAGCAGCGGCAGGCCCGTGTCTTTGAGCTTTGCAAGAGCTGAGCAAAGGTCGGATTCCTCTGCTGCGGAGAAGCCGTCCACGCCGGAGTGGACGAGGAAGCATTTGAAGCCGGGAACCCCGGCGGCGATGAGGGCAGGGAGTTCGTCCGCGTTGCCGTGAACAAGACCGCCCCATGCGGCCCAGTCTGTCCACGCGGAACCTTGCGCGGCGCGGCGTTTCTCTTCCAGGGCTGTGGCGGTGGTTGTTTCCGGAATGCAGTTGAGTGGCATATCCACGAGCGTGGTTACACCGCCGGAGGCCGCCGCCTGAGTGGCCGTTGCAAAGCCTTCCCAGTCCCTGCCGGGGTCGTTGATGTGAACATGGGTATCTACAAGACCGGGGAGCAGGGCAAGGCTGCCGAAGTCATGGATAATGTCGCAGATAAGGGGCGCATCCCACGGCGCGACGTCGGTGATCTTGCCTGCGTCCACAAAGACCGTGGCGGAGCGTACGCCTTCAGGGGTCACCACGCGGGTTGAGCGGAATGCCTGCGCCATAGAAGCTATCTCATATTATGCTTTTGGGCTTTGATTCACT
The DNA here is from genome assembly GCF_059115385.1 of Occallatibacter sp. FHG110214_02. Classification (NCBI taxonomy): domain Bacteria; kingdom Pseudomonadati; phylum Acidobacteriota; class Terriglobia; order Terriglobales; family Acidobacteriaceae; genus Occallatibacter; species Occallatibacter sp. FHG110214_02. The sequence goes on from NZ_JBZYWK010000019.1 coordinate 62,765, forward strand.
TTTTGAAACTCGCTTTGAGGCGAGTTTCATGATGCGATTTTTGGCGGCGGTTAAATTAGGAGATAGCTTGAACTGTGTTTACTTTTGTAGCAGAGGATGATGAAGAATGACGGCTGGGCCGAGTCATGATGTGCCGAATCCGGAGTTTTTGCGCCGTGCCATTGCGCTTGCCACGGAGAATGTCACTTCCGGGCGTGGAGGGCCGTTTGGAGCGGTGATTGTTCGCGACGGCAAGATTATTGGTGAGGGCGCGAACTCGGTGACTGCGACGCATGACCCAACAGCGCATGCGGAGGTGACGGCGATTCGCGCGGCGGCCAAGGCGCTGGGGGCGTTTTCGCTGGCGGGGTGCGTGCTTTATACGAGTTGTGAGCCTTGCCCGATGTGTTTGGCGGCAAGCTACTGGGCTCGTCTGGATGCTGTCTATTACGGAGCCTGTGCGGCAGACGCGGCGAAGGCAGGGTTTGACGACGCGTTTCTCTATGCAGAGTTTAAGAAGGATTCGCATGAGAGGGCGCTGCCTGCGGTGCGGTTGCTGGGAGATGAGGCCTGGGAAAGCTTTGCGGCGTGGCTGGAATCGCCAACCAAGACCGCGTACTGATCCAGACCGCATCGGTGCGCGTGGCTGACTTGCGGGAAAACTTTGCCAGGCCCTAAATCCGAAAATTTCCCCGAATTTCTTTCTTGTCAGCATCAAAGGCTTCAGCAAAGCTGCTTCAGTGCCCTCCGGTAGCTGTAGCGCGGCGGTTCACTTCCGCTTGAATCTTCCTTATATCCTGGCCGAGAAGTTTGCCATCCTCAACCTTGAGCTCGCCACCTATGTAAACGCGGTCAATATCGCGCTCCGCGGCTACAAGAACAAGATTGGCGTACGGATCAAAGATGCTTCCAAGCCGGTCAGGGTTGATAGCCACAAAGTCCGCAAACTTGCCAGCTTCAAGGCTGCCTAACTTGTCCTTCACGCCCATCACGTCTGCCGAGCCCATGGTGTGCAGGTAGAGAACGTCATAGGGACTCATGATGGTGGCGTCCTCATACTTGTCATGAATCGCATAAAGGCCGGTGCGCATGTTTTCAAACGGATCGGCAAGGTCGGCGCTGGCTTCGCCATCCACGCCCATGCCAATGCGGATGCCTTTCTTCCGGTACTTCGGAATATCCGCAACGCCGGATGCAAGGCGGCCATTTGAGAGCGGGTTCCAACTCATGCCGCCATGCGCCTTGGCCACCTGGTCGAGGATGTAGTCATTGGTATGGATGAAATGCCCGAAGTAGAGCGTAGGACCGAGCAAGCCGGAGTCCATGAACCAGCGGAACTTGGTTTGTTCTTCGCCTACCGTGTCAGGCGGCTCCAGATAGTGGCTCTGGTTGCCAATGTGGAACTCATCCATCATGGCTTTTTCCGCAAGAGACTGCTGATAGGTATCGTTGAAGGCGGTTGAGCCGTTCAGCATCACGCTTAGAAAGCGCGAAGTTCGGGGCTGCGCAGCGGTCCAGTCAAGAAAACCCTTAAGGCGTGTGCGTGCCATTGCCTGTGTGTCGGTGGTGCTGATCTGGTCTGGCTGGTAGCCGTGGACAAAGCGAATGCCGGAGTCCGTTTCGGCGCGGAATTCGGCTTCGTCGCAGTCATTCTGCTTGCACAGCCCCCACGAGGTTCCGCCATACGCAAAGTCGTAGGCTCCCGTAATGCCGTGGGAGAGATGGTCAAGCGCGCCGTGCAGAGTGAACCAGTAGAAATCGTCAGGCTTGGCGTACGCAGCGTGATGAATATAGAGCCCGTCAATCCAGCCGGGAAGTGTTTTGTCAGCCGCAATGCCGCGAAAAGCGCTTTGCCAGAGATGGGAGTGCGCGGAGAGAAAGCCGGGAATAATCCAGTCGCCATGAGCATCCCATGTGGCATCGGCATGCGTATTGGCCGGAGGTTCGCCAGCGTGAATCGCAAGAATTTTGCCTTCGCTGTCCACGAGCATGTAGCCGGTGAAAGGCGTCTTCTGGCCTTCCGCCATGGTGAGGAAGTAGGCATGAGTGACGAGAAGCTTAGAGGATTGGGCGGCAAGTAGCGTAGAAATACAGGCAAAACATACGGCGGCAAGGATGGATAGCAGGCATTTCTTTCTCAGGGGCATACAGAAGTTGATAACTGGCGGGCATAGGGGATGGCAATGGGAATCGCATGAAGGGGTTTTAGGAGAAGGCCGTGTTCCGAAATTGAATTGCAGGGAATTTCGGACCTGTTTTCAACGGGAATATTTTTGCGCGGCGTGCACGGCGGGTTCAGCAGGTTAAAATCACATGTACGGATGAACGTACCTCCTCCAGCGGCTGCCACGCAGGCTCCCCGCTCCCAGCGGGAACAGGAGTTGCGGGTGTGCGGAGATGACGCGGCGAATTCTCCGATTGTCCAGGTTCGCAATCTTGAAAAAACCTATGTAACGGCTCGCGGGCCGCTGACCTTGTTTCGCAATCTCGACCTTGAGGTGCAGCCTGGTGAGCTGGTTGCGATTGTGGGCCAGTCCGGTGCGGGAAAAAGCACACTTTTGCACATTCTCGGCGCTCTTGATGCGCCGTCCGCAGGGACTGTATACTGCGCGTCAACCAACGTGGCAGAGCTTGGCGCCCGGCAGGCTGCGGCCTTCCGGAATCGCGAGATTGGCTACGTTTGGCAGTTCCACTATCTTCTGCCGGAGTTTACGGCGCAGGAAAACGTAGCCATGCCGCTGTTGGCGCGCGGCCTAACCCGGCGGGAAGCGATGACACAGGCGGCAAACTGGCTGCGGGAAGTGGGGCTGGAGGAGCGCGCGGCGCATCGCCCGGGCGAGCTTTCCGGCGGCGAGCAGCAGCGCGTGGCGCTGGCCCGGGCGCTGGTGAACGATCCTCGCCTGCTGCTGGCGGATGAGCCGACCGGCGATCTGGACGAGGCGACGGCAGGGCAGATTTTTGATCTCATCAATCGGCTTCATGGTTCCCATGGGCTTACCTCCATCCTCGTAACGCACAATATGGAGTTGGCTGCCCGATGTACGCGAATGTTGCGTCTTGAGGGCGGCCGGCTTGTTGTAACTTCAACAAATAACAGCAACTAGATGGAACAAAGCGGGTTCCGCAGTACAACAGAAACGTTCAGGCGTCGGGATGAGTCTGAATAACAAAAACGCGCAGAGGAGTCCGCGAGCAAGTGGCGGGCATCTTAACAAGGCAGGGTGGGCCAAAGGCGGGGAACGCTGGAGGCAGGTCAAGAAAACCTTCTGACACCATCCGATTCGCTGTTCCGGGGCATGAGCGTATTTTCAGAGTGGTCTCGGACGGCATTGTTTTTCACCGGGCGGCGGGCTGGAAGCTGAGGCTGGTAGAACCAGACAGCTATTTAGGCCGATTCGCCTGGCATAAGGGAGAACACCATGTTCGAACGATATACGGAGAAGGCGCGGCGCGTGATCTTCTTCGCGCGGTATGAGGCCAGCCAGTTTGGCTCGCCCTATATCGAGACGGAGCACCTGCTGTTGGGCCTGTTGCGCGAGGATAAAGCGCTGACGAACCGCTTTTTGCGTTCCCATGCTTCGGTGGAGTCTATCCGCAAGCAGATTGAGGCGCACACTACGATTCGCGAGAAAGTTTCTACCTCGGTTGATTTGCCATTATCCAATGAGTGCAAGCGTGTGCTGGCCTATGCGGCGGAAGAAGCCGAGCGGCTGGGGCACAAGCATATTGGCACGGAGCATTTGCTGCTGGGATTGCTGCGCGAGGAGAAGAGCTTTGCCTCGGAGATTCTGCAGGAACGCGGGCTGAAGCTGGCGCAGATTCGCGATGAGCTGGCGCGCGTGACGCAGGAGAAGGCTCCGGCGCAGCGGCAGCAGCGGGAGTCGAGTTTGCTGGCGGAGTTTAGCCGCGACCTGACGCAGGCTGCGATGGATGCGCAGCTTGATCCGCTGGTTGGGCGCGATGGGGAGCTGGAACGCGTGATCCAGATTCTCTGCCGCCGCACGAAGAATAATCCGGTGCTGATTGGCGAGCCGGGCGTTGGCAAAACGGCCATCGTCGAAGGCCTTGCCCAGCGGATTGCGGATGGCGAGGTGCCAACGTTCCTTGCCGACAAGCGAGTGCTGGCGCTGGATCTTTCGTTGATTGTTGCCGGAACCAAGTATCGCGGCCAGTTTGAAGAGCGTTTGAAGACCATCATGAAAGAGCTGATGGAAAATCAGAACTCCATCATCTTTATCGATGAGTTGCATACGCTGGTTGGGGCTGGCTCGGCGGAGGGTTCGCTCGATGCGGCAAACATCCTGAAACCTGCTTTGAGCCGTGGGGAGATTCAGTGCATCGGCGCAACCACACCGGCGGAATATCGCAAGTCCATCGAGAAGGACCGTTCGCTAGAGCGACGCTTTCAGGCTGTCAAGGTTCCGCCGCCGAACGAGACCGATGCCATCAAGATCATCATGGGCATCAAGGACCGCTATGAGAAGTTTCATGCGGTGAGCTATACGGATGCGGCGATTGAGTTTGCGGTGTCGCACTCGAATCGCTACATTCCGGACCGCTTTCTTCCTGATAAGGCGATTGACTTGATTGACGAGGCCGGCGCGCGTGTAAAGCTGCGGCAGACTTCGCTTCCCGAAGAGATTACCGAGGTTCAGAAGCGGATCAAGTTCATCGTTCACCGCATGGACTCGGCGATTGCAAATCACGAGTTTGAGAAGGCTCGGTTCTACTCGGATGAAGAACGCAAGGAGCGCGAGAATCTGCGGGCTCTGCGCGATAAGTATCATCTTGATGATTCGGCGGCTGGCATTGTGGGCCGCGAGGATATTGAGGATGTGGTCAGCCGGTGGACGGGCGTGCCGGTTACGAGCATCAAGGAAGAAGAGACGCAGAAGCTGCTGCGCGTGGAAGAAGAGCTGCACAAGCGTGTGATCTCGCAGGACAAGGCGATTTCTGCGCTGGCGCGTGCGATTCGCCGTTCGCGTGCAGGGCTGAAATCTCCGCATCGTCCGATTGGGTCGTTCCTCTTCCTGGGCCCGACGGGTGTTGGTAAGACGGAGATGGCGCGCACGCTGGCGCAGTTCCTCTTTGGTTCGGACAAGGCGCTGATTCGCTTCGATATGTCGGAGTTCATGGAGAAGCATTCGGTGTCGAAGCTGATTGGTTCGCCTCCGGGATATGTGGGCTACGAAGAGGGCGGTCAGCTTACGGAACGCGTGAAGCGTTCGCCGTACTCGGTGGTCCTGCTGGATGAAATTGAGAAGGCGCATCCGGATGTCTTCAACCTGCTGCTGCAGGTGTTTGAAGACGGGCAGTTGACGGATGGGCTTGGCAACACGGTGGACTTCAAGAACACGATTCTCATCATGACCTCGAACATTGGTGCACGGCACCTGCAGAAGAAGCAGGGCCTCGGCTTCCAGAGTGAGCGCGATGAGTTGGTGATGGAGAAGGTGGAGGAACTGGTCAAGCAGGAAGTGAAGAAGACCTTCAATCCTGAGTTCCTGAACCGTCTCGATGAAGTCATCCTCTTCCAGTCGCTGTTGGATGGAGACCTGATTCAGATTGTGGAGTTGCTGGTACAGCAACTCAATACGAACCTGGTGCAGAAGGCGATTACGATTTCTGTCACCGACGAGGCGAAGAAGTGGATCCTCGACAAGACGCTGACGGACCGCAGTTACGGGGCTCGCCCGTTGCGCCGTGCTCTGCAGCGTTACGTGGAAGACCCGCTTTCCGAGGCGTTGATAGCCGGGAATATCACGGACCGCCCGGCGTTCCTCGAGGTCTACCTCGACAACAACCAGCTCTTCTATCGTCCGGTCAGCAGTGATGACACGGGTAGTGAAGAGAAGGCTGCGGGAATCCTGTTGTACTCCGCATAAAACTGCTCTCCAACAGAAACACGAAAAGGCCTCCGGTTTCTCGGAGGCCTCTTCATTTGGTGGCATGTTGTAGGCTTGTTGGTAATCCTAGACATTGCCGAACCGTTTGCTCGATGGGGACGGCCCGAGAGAGACATGAGACGATACGCTATTCTTGCAGCCCTTGCGGCGGGATGTAGTTTTGCTGCGTTCGCACAGCAAGCGAATCTGCCTGCCGACCAACTGAAGCCTGATTTCAAAGCGCCTGCGGTGGAACGCGACTACATCAAGCGCGTGGAAATGGTTCCCATGCGCGATGGTGTAAAGCTCTACACCGTCATCGTGATTCCGAAAGGCGCCAAGGACGCGCCGATTGTGCTCACGCGCACGCCTTACAACGCGGCGGGACGCGCGGCGCGGTCGGATAGCCCCAAAATGATTGAGGCGCTTCCCTTGAGTGACGAGATTTTCGTCAAGGCTGGATACATTCGTGTCTACCAGGATGTGCGTGGCAAGTACGGCTCTGAAGGCCCTTACCTCATGACGCCGCCGCCCGTGAACTCCGGCTATAACCCCACCGGCGCAGATGACACCACCGACGCATGGGACACCATTGACTGGCTTGTCAAAAATATCCACGAGTCCAACGGACGCGTAGGCATGATTGGCTCCAGCTATGAAGGATTCACTGTCGTGATGGCGCTGCTGCATCCGCATCCTGCGTTCAAGGTGGCTGCTCCGGAGAGCCCCATGGTGGACGGATGGATGGGCGATGACTGGTTTCATTACGGTGCTTACCGGCAACCCAACATTGACTATGCGGTGGGCCAGACGACCCGGCGCGGTGCGGGCGTGCATGTGCCCCATCCTAACGCGGATGACTACACTGGTCTTCTTGAAGCAGGTACGGCGGGCGACTTTGCGCATCTTCTCGGCGCGGACGAACTGCCCTTCTTCAAGCTCACCATGGAGCATCCCAACTACGACGGCTTCTGGCAGAGCCAGGCGCTCGACAAGCTGATTGCCAAGCAGGCCTTGACCGTACCCACCATGTGGGAGCAGGGGTTGTGGGACCAGGAAGACATGTGGGGCGCCAATCATAGCTATCGCGCGCTCAAAGGCATCAACACGCCGGACTCGCTGAATCACCTGGTGATGGGCCCGTGGTTCCACAGTCAGGTCAACCGGCCCGGCCGCAACCTCGGCCCGCTTGAGTGGGCAACGGACACGACGGCGTACTGGCGCGAAGAAGTTCTGCTGCCGTTCTTCAACCAGTACCTCAAGCCCGGCTCTCCCAAGGCCGATACGCCGAACGCGCTTATCTACAACCCGTCGCTCGACAAGTGGGATACGTACAAGGTCTTTCCGCAGGCTTGCGAAAAGGGTTGCCCTTCAACCTCCAAACCGCTCTATCTGCAGGCAGACGGCAAGCTTTCGTTTGACTCTCCCGCAGCCAGTGAAGAGAAATTTTCCGAGTACGTTTCCGATCCCTCCAAGCCGGTTCCATATCTGCCGCGTCCCGTCTCGCACGCCAACTGGCGGACGTGGCTGGTAACGGACCAGCGCTTTGTGGACGGACGTCCTGACGTGCTGACATGGGAGTCAGAACCGCTGAAAGAACCAATGAAGCTGGCCGGTGAACCCATGGTGCACCTGGTTGCTTCCACAAGCGGAACGGATTCCGACTGGGTGGTCAAGATTATTGATGTGCAGCCGGAGAGCGGCCTTCCAGCAGCGCAGGGCGAGCAGGATATGAGCGGGTACGAGCTGCCTCTTGCTACCGATATCTTCCGTGGACGCTATCGCACCAGCTTTGAGCATCCAGAGGCCATCAAGCCGAACGTGCCATTGCCGTATGCCTTTGCGCTTCCGATGATTAACTACACGTTCAAGCCGGGGCATCGCATCATGGTGCAGGTGCAGTCCACGTTGTTCCCGGTCTATGACCGCAACCCGCAGACGTTTGTGCCAAACATCTTCACGGCCAAGCCTTCGGATTTCCAGAAGGCAACGCAGCGTATCTGGCACACGCCGGGGAATGCGAGCTACATCAGCTTGCCGGTGGTTAAGGCAGGGGAGTAGGGAATAGGAAAGCACAAAAGGCGCCTTCGGGCGCCTTTTGCTTTTGGTGCTCAGGATTCGCGCCGCTCTGGTTCCCACTGGTCCTGGCGGTCGCGGTTTACGCGGTCTTCGCGGTCGCGCTGCTTCTCCTGCTCGCGGCGCCACTCTTGTTCTTCGCGTTCTTCGCGTCCGTCGCTCATGATTTACCTCTCTCAAAGAATGGTAATTCAAAAGCGGTATACAGCATCCAGCCTTCGCCCGTCGGACGGAGGCTGGATGCTGTAGCGGGCTAGTTGATGGTGATGGTGAGAGCGCTGGATGCCGTTGCGCCGGGGTTGGTGGCTACCAGCGATGCGCTGCCTGCGGCTGCGAGGTCGCTTGCCGGAATGGCCACGGTGAGGTGGGTTGCATCCACGATGGTGGTGGTGCGATAGCTGCCGTTCCATGTCACCGCTACGCCAGGTGCAAAGCTGGAGCCGGTGAGTGTGAGCAGCGTGTTGCCGGAACCGTGTGCGATGGTGGTTACGGAACTGGCGGTTAACGTGGCCTTGGAACCTGTCCCGAGCAACTGCGGCGTTACGAATGGGCCGCGAAGCAGGATGATCTGGGGATTGGTTTGGGTTCCACCAGTATCACTGCTTTGTTGCACGTTTCCGAGGAGCGCCAGGCCATCCTGGCCCCAACGCAACATCGTCCAGTTGCCCTGGGGTGCGGAGAAGGTAGTTGGCAACGTGAGCACGTCTTCCGGCAGATAGGTATTGGTGTTGTACCTCGCAATGGCATAAGCGTACGTGTTTTCCACGTCATCCAGCATTAGAAAATCTTTCTGCGTGGAGATATCCGGAACGACGCCTGAGCCGTATGAGCCAAAGCTAGGCGAATTACCCGGCAGTTGCAACGTGGCGAGTTGTGTCGGCGGAGTTGTGCGTGGGTCAATGATGCCACCGTTGCCGCCATAGACGATTCCGTTGGCAAGCTTGAAGCCGCCGTTATAGCCTCCGAGGCCGTTCAGTGTCCAACCGTCCTGTTCGGTCAGGCCGTTAGCATCGACGGTATAGCGATAGAACTCGCCGTCAGCGGCATAAAGGTGAGTTGCATCTGCGAAGGTGGGATTGATGCCGTCGTAGTAGCCAGAGAAATTCGGGCGGAAAGTGCCAGTGTTTCCACTGATGTCAAAGATGCCGAAGTTGCTCCAGCCGTTGGCGATGTCAACGGCCAGAGTTGTATCGCTACCGGGCATGGTCGCAATCCAGGTAGGAGTTACGCTGCCTGTTGTTCCGCCGCCACCTGTGGTTGCGACGGGAATGGTTGCGGTGAGTTTCTGCTGTAGCAGGCTGAACTGCGCGATGCTGTTGGAGCCGGTAAGGGCAGCGTAGATGTAATTGCCGTCAGAGGTTTCCGCTATGGCGTTTGGCTCGCTGCCAACAAGGACAGGCGTGCCGACCGCGGCGGTGGCCGGGTTGATGGAGACGATGGAGTTGCCGGTTACCGGGGTTGAGGCGCTGGGCATGGAAGCATAGAGCTTCTGCGAGAAGGGATCGAAGAGCATGGAGTTTGCTTCGACATTCACGAGCGCGTAGATGGTGAGCGGAGAGACTGGTGAGGTTCCCCCGCCGGGAGATGGGTTGGTGACAGTGACCGGAGACCAGCCGTAGTTGGCAACGGAGGTGGCGTCCACGCTTGCGGTGAGCTGCGTGGCGCTGACATAGGTGGTTGTGAGTGCGGTTCCGCCGAGATTGATGGTTGAACCGGAGTTGAATCCGCTGCCGTTGACGGTGAGTGTGAATGCGTCGGAGCCAGCCTGCACAAGGTTTGGCGAGATGGCAGAGATGGATGGGACGGCGCTGTACTGGTCGCCGGTGACGGTGGTGGAGGCTGCGGCCTGGTTGTTGTCAGCCGTTGGGTCGTAGCTTACAGAGTCAACCGTTGCGGAGGTGTTTAGTGTTCCGGCTGCGGTTGGCTTAGCGCTGATGGTTACGGTGGCGCTGGCGCCTTTGGCTATTGTTCCCAGGTTGCAGAGGAAGGATGTGCCGGTTCCACAGAAGCCCTGGCTCGGGGTTACGCTGCCGAGGATAAGAGACGAATCAAGGTTCAGCGCGACGGTTGCGCCGGATGCTGAGCTGGCTCCGTTGTTCTTGACAGTCGCAACGTAAGAGATGCTGCTGCCGGTGGCGGCTGTGGAGGGCGCGGTGAGTGTGAGGGCCAGGTCGGCGGGGGAAGAGGAAATATCTTTCACCGCGGGCGACTGGAAGATATACAGCACTTGCTGTGCTGCGAGAGCAACGCCATTTTGTCCCCAGCGGATGATTCTGCCTGGGCCGTTGTAGTAGCCGTTGGATGCCGCTGCGTTGTAGGAGATGCTGCCTGCGGGATCGAAGGTGCTCTCGTTGAATGCGAGGATTGCATTGCCGTTGGAAGTGTACGACTGGTTGGCAATGAAGGCCCGGCCCAGCGTGGAATCCGAGACGACAGGACCCTGCGCGGTGGTACTGGCGGTTGCGTAGAAAGTGCCTTGGAGCGCTCCTGTTGAGGCATCAATTACAGCGCCGGAAGGTAGGTAGATCCGGCCGTTGTCATACTGCATGATGCCATTTGTGCCGGTTTGATAAATGGTTGTTGCAGCGGTAATGCCGGTGGCGTCCACGGTGAGTTGCTCAATGCCCTGGCCGCTTGCGTAAAGGGTAGAAGCGGAAGAGCCGAAGGCGATGGAGCTGCCGAAACTGGTGTTGAGCGTGCTGGATGTGTTGGCGCGTGCTACTCCGGAGTCGTAAATCGTAATGGCTCCATTGGAGGCGAGCACGGCGACGGAGTTTGGCTGTCCGGGGACTGCTGCAAGAGATGTTGCGGTGTAGAGGGCGTTATAAAGTCCGGCTCCTCCGCCGAGGGGGAACTTATTTACGGGCTTGCCGGCAGTGAGGTCGATTTGTGTCACCTCCGAAGCGCCATCAAGGCCGACGAAGAGCTGCTTGCCGTCAGCGGAAAGCGCCAGCTTGTTCGGATTGCTGCCTACCCAGATGGTGCGTAGGACATTGCCTGTGACTGGATCAATGCCGACGATTGAGTTGCCCATGCTGCCTGGCGCTGTGCCGGGCACGGAGGCGTAGATGAGGCCGTCGGTGGTGTTGTAGACGATGTCGTTGTTGGGGATGGAGACGTAGACGGTATAGAGCAACGGCGAGGTCGTACCGCCGCCCGGCGCGGGCGTGGTTACGGTGATGTTGGCGTTGCCCGGGGTTGCAATGCTGTCAGCAGGGATTGTGACAGTGAGCTGGCTAGAGTTGACGTAGGTGGAGGGAACGGTGGCTCCGTTGACTGCAACCGTCGAGTTGGCGGTGAATCCTGTTCCATTCAAAGTTACAGAGGTGGCGGTATTGACGGGACCGGACGTGGGATTTATCGAGGTGAGCGTTGGCGCAGGAGGATTGGTGATGGAAACCTGCAACGTATTCGACGTGGCAGGCGTAGCAACTGTGCTGACAAATGCGATGGACGCGGTGTCGACGGCGGTTAACAGGCTTGCTGGAACGGTGGCTGTGACGGTTTGCTGAGCGCCATACACTCCCCACGCTGTTGTCTGAAGCGTGGTTCCATTCCATGTAATCGAGCCCGCTGGTTGTGCGTAAAATCCGGCCGGTACCTGTTCGATGAGATTGGTTCCTGTGACTGTGATGGTGGTTGCAGCAGAGCCAACGAGGAATTGGTTGGGCGAGACCTGCGTTATGACAGGCGTTGACAACGGCTGCAGGATGGCCAGCGTCGTCTGGAAAGATGTTCCGCCGCCGGGCGTTGGATTGACTACGGTAATTGCTACGTTCTGAGCTGTGGATTGGTCGGCGGCAGTTAGCTGGAATGTGAGCTGCGTGGCGCTGACGTAGGTTGTAGCCCGATTGGTTCCATTGAGCTGCACGGTGGAGGAGGGAATGAAGTTGGTTCCTGTAACCGTGATGACGGATGGCGTGGACTTGGTGACGAGAACGGAGGTGGGAGAGAGGGACGCGATCCTGGGCACGGGGTTGAGTACGGACAGCGTTACCGCTTTCGACGTTCCGCCACCCGGCGCGGGATTTACAGCAGTGAGGGACAGGCTGCCGGCGGTTTTGACATCGGCGTCGGTCAACTGCACGTTGACTTGTGTGGCGCTGCTGAAGACCGTGGTGCGCGCACTGCCGTTGACGTTGATGACGGTAGTGGGCACAAAGCCGGTGCCTGCAATGGCAATAATCGGCGTGCCTGAGCCTACGGTTACCGCTGCCGGGATGGTTGTTGTGATGGCCGGCGCGGGATTGGTGGCTACGGGATTTACAACCAGGGTGGCGGCCTGGGATGTTCCGCCACCGGGTTTGGTGTTGACTGCCGTGAGCGAGAGGTTTGCAGCTGCCGCAACGTCTGCGGAGGTGAGCTCGACGCTGACTTGCGTGGCGCTGACGTAGATGGTGGTGCGTGCACTGCCGTTGACGTTGACGACGGTAGTGGGCACAAAGCCTGTTCCGGCGACAGAAACGACAGGGGAGGCTGCGCCTACGGTTACCGACTCGGGGAGAACGGTGCTGATGACAGGCGCCGGGTTGGTGACTTCGAGATTGATGGCAGGGCTGGCCGCGCTGGTGCTGGAGTCATTGGCGGCGATTACGGCGAAGTCGCCTCCGCTGACCATTTGCGATGGCTCAACGGTGGCGGTGACCTTCGTGGCGCTTACATACGTAGTAGTGTCGGTGACGCCGCCGACCTGAATCGCGGTTGCGCTGGTGAACCCGGTGCCGTTCACGGTGAGCGTGAGCGCGGCTGAGCCGGCTGGGACTGAAGTGGGGCTGATGGAGGTCACGGTTGGCGGCGGGGTGCTGCTGCCTCCGCCATTGTTTCCATTGCCGTTTGAGCTGCCGCCGTTACCGCCGCCGCAAGCTGTAATGAGTCCAGACACACCAAGGCACAAAACCAAAGCAGAAAGAGAAAAGCGATTCATTGTGGAGGAAGTATAGGGTATGCCAGTGGGAGAGGACTATAAATTTTTGGTGTACTGTGCCTGGTTACCTTTGCCGGAGAGTGGAAGCGGGTGTCATGGTTATTTCGTGAGTGATTCTTGGTTCACAGCGTCCTGGCGTAGCATAGAAAACAACTTTCTGCGAGGTGTGTGATGAGCGAGACTGTTTCCACTGCTGGACTGACTGCGGATGAGATTTCCAGCGTTACGCGGCAGACGAACTATGGGACGTGGCGTTTTCAGAAGACGTGGAAGCCGCTGTCTGTGGTGGATGCGGAGGGTTGCTGGTTTACGGACGGAGCGGGGAAGAAGTATCTCGATTTTTCTTCGCAACTGATGTGCGTGAATCTTGGGCACAAGAATCCGAAAGTGGTGGAGTCGATTGCGGAGCAGGCGCGAGAGCTGGCCTTTGTGGGGCCGGTATATGCAACGCGGGCAAGGGCGCGGCTGAGCGCGAAGCTGCTGGAAGTGCTGCCGGAGGGAATCGACAAGTTCTTCTTTGCGACGAGCGGCACGGAGGCGAATGAAGCAGCCTTCAAGATTGCGCGCATGTACACGGGCAAGACGAAGATTATCTCGCGATACCGCTCGTATCATGGCTCGACGATGGGTTCGATTGCGGCGACGGGCGACCCTCGGCGGTGGGCAATGGAGCCGGGCGGCAAAGGCGGCGGTGTGATTTTTGCTCCGGAGACGAACTGTTACGACTGCCCGATTAAGCATACGTATCCCACATGCAACGTTGCCTGCGCGGATTACATCGAGCACATGATCCGCAATGAGAGCGATGTGGCGGCAATTATCGTGGAGCCGGTGGTGGGTACGAATGGCGTGCTGGTTCCTCCGCCGGAGTATTTCCCAAAGCTGCGGCAGATTTGCGATGAGCATGGTGTGTTGCTGATTGCCGATGAGGTGATGGCGGGTTGGGGACGAACCGGGAAGTGGTTTTCGATTGACCACTGGGGGCTGAAGCCGGACATTCTTGTTACGGCGAAGGGAATTACCTCGGCGTATGTGCCGCTGGGCCTCTGCGCTACGACCTCAAAGATTGCGAGCTATTTTGAGGAGCATTATTTCTCGCATGGACATACGTATGAGGCGCATCCGCTGACGCTCGGACCGGCTGTGGCCACCATTGAGGAGATGCAGCGGTTGAAGCTGGTAGAACGCGCCGCGGAACTGGAACCATATGTGCGCGGTAAGTTGGAGGCGCTGAAGGAGAAGCATCCTTCGATTGGTGATGTGCGCGGGTTGGGGCTCTTCTTTGCTGTCGAGCTGGTGAAGAACCGCAAGACGAAGCAGTTGTTCAACACCTATCGCGACAAGATTGAGGGCAAGGGGCTGGTGGTGGACCAGATTGCGGCGAAGATGATGGCGGATGGTGTGACGATCCAGGCATGGGTAAGCCACTTTGTGATTGCGCCGCCGCTGATTGTGACAAAAGAAGAGCTGGATCTAGGAATCGGTGCGCTCGACCGGCACCTGTCGATTGCCGACGCGCTGGTCGAGTAACTAGAACGAAAAGACCGGACCTAGCTGAATACCCCAGCTCCCGCGGTTCACATAGTCCTCGTGCGAGAGGAACGAGAGGTAAGGCTGCTTGCCTGCGCCCGCGCTCACCTCGCACGGTGTCTGGTAGTTGAGCCATTGCATGCCGCCGCTGATGCCAATGCCGGAGGAGTCGAGGCACGCATTGCGATAGCGGACGATGGATTCTTGAATCCCTGCGCGCAGAGCCACATGCTGGTTGAGCTTATAGTCTCCTGCAAGCAGAAAGTTCCATGCAAAGTGCGTAATATCGCCCTGTTGCGGCGCAGGCGGATTGGGCGGCGCGGGTTGCGTGGGTGTGCTGAGAGGAACGCTGGTCAGGTAAGCGTGATTCCAGTGCAGAAAGCCGGGGCGGATGGAGAGATTAACCGCATAGAGCGGCCAGTGTTTGCCAACCCGCATGCCGAAGTATCCCATGAACAGGCTGCCGCCGGAGCGGTCGCTGGGTTCCGGGCTGGCGGTGGGCTGATAGCTCAGGTCGGTGTCGGCATAGAGATATTTCCAGAGCTGTGTGGAGACCTGCACGCCATACCCCTGCGTCATGCGGACGCAGTATTGGCAATGTCGCGTAGTAATGGTGGTAGCGAAGCTGGAGGAATGTGGCGCGATTTCGATGCGCTTCCAGTTGGGATACTCTTCCAGGTCGCCGTTGGCAGCCTCCCACGCGTTGACGAAATGCAGGCCATAGCCTTCATCGAGACGCTGCACTTCGGGATAGTCCCAGTCACGGTACCAGGGCTTGCGGGCGCGGAAGGCATTGGCGAAGGTGCGTGTGGGGTTGAGCGCGCCGCGGATGATCTTGGGATAGGCGGCGTTGCGCCCGGCATGGCGGATGATGCGTTCGCTGACGTGCTTGTCGAGGAAGTCTTCCGCGAAGACCCAGAGCATGCCGACAGAGGGCGTGACGACGAAGTCCACCCATCCGGTGTTGTTGGTGTCGCGGCCGCTGGGCGGCTTTGTAACGGGGTTGCAACTAAGAATGCAGCGGGTGTCGTAGGTGTAGCCGCCTTCATTGCCAATGCCTGCTTCACCGGTAGGGCCAATTTCGGAATAAGTGCTGTAAGTGGTCGTCCAGAGAAAGGCCTTGGCGCGCGAGTTCCAGTAGCCGGGGTCGCCCCATTGGAGGCGTGCCTGGGTGGGGCTGTTCTGGATTTCGAGATAAGCGCCAACGCCGCCTTGCATGGGGTGGCCGACGTAGTTGACGAGAAAGTTGTCTCCGTCGTTCCAGCGGCGCATGTTGAATTGGCGAAGAGAGGCGATGTAGTCGTGCCAGTAGGGCTTGGTGACGAGCAGGGAGCGGAGCGTGTTGTCCGTGGCTAGGCGGAAGGCGTTTTCGACGGAGTTGAAGGCGAAGGACTCAAGGAGGAGACCGCGCCAGTTGTAGTGGGTCTCACTGGGGATGACCAGCGAGGGAGCGCTGGGGATCAGTCTGGGGAGTTCCGTATCGTCCTGGTCAGGCTGTTGGAGCGCGCTCGATGTTTCGTCGTGGAGCAGGCCGGAGTTTTCCTGGCACGAAGCGGGTTCGTGAGCGGAGAGAATGAGAACAATGCAAGTAATCGCAAAATGGGGAAGCCCCTTCAGCAATCGAGCCAACCGTAATCCCCTTTACGCCTTTCGTGTGTATTTCAGTTCCGTTAATTAGACGGAATGAGTGGCAGGAATGGATGCCATCCGGCGGGGTGCGAGTGCACGCGAAGGTTTGGCTGGCCCTTACAATAGAAGATGAAAGTTTCCCCGGCCGATGACAGACCATCAAGCACAGAAACAAAACGAAGATGCGGCGAAGAAAAAGCCGGCTCGCAAGGCCGACGAGGACTCGGTAGGCAAGGTCTACGATGGCGTGCTGATGCGCCGGTTGGGCCGCTATCTGCGCCCATACTGGGTTCAGGCGGCTATTTCCTCGATTTCCGTAACGCTGAAGGCGCTGAGCGATGTGGCCGGGCCGTACTTCGTGAAGGTCGGCATCGACCTTTACATGTCGCATGAGCCGGGCGCGTCAAAGACGTGGCTGGGGCGACATCTCTCGACAGACGCGTGGACGGGCATCTCGCAGCTTGCATGGCTGTATCTTGCGGCGCTGCTTTCGGCTTACCTGTTTGAGTTTGTGCAAACGTACCTGATGCAGTGGGTTGGCCAGCAGGTAATGTTTGACTTGCGGCGCGATATCTTCCGGCACATGCAGAGGCTGCATCCGGGGTTCTTTGACGGGCATGCGGTGGGGCGGCTGGTTACGCGGCTTACGTCGGACGTGGATGCCATCAATGAAATGTTCACGGCGGGCATCCTTGCAATTGTGGATGACTTCTTCACGCTGACCATCATGGGCATTGTGATGCTGAGCATCAACTGGTGGCTGGCGCTGCTGGCGTTTGCGGTGTTGCCCATCATCCTGGTGGTGACGCGGTTGTTTCAGAAGAGCGTGCGCGAGAGCTACCGGCGGGTGCGAGCGGCGATTGCGCGCATCAACAGCTTTACGCAGGAACACATCAGCGGCATGAGCGTGGTGCAGTTGTTTAACCGCGAGCAGAGGGCCTTTACGGACTTTGAGTCGGTGAACCGGCAGCACATGATTGCCTTTAAGGACACGATTTTTGCGTACGCGCTTTACTATCCGGCGGTGGATTTTCTGTCGATGGTGGCGGTGGCCCTGGTGCTGTGGCGCGGCGGGTTCAGCGTGCTGTCGCATGGCGCGGTGACGATTGGCATATTGGCAATGTTCAATATGTACTCGCAGCGGTTCTGGCGGCCTATCCAGGATTTGAGCGACAAGTTCAACATCCTGCAAGCAGCGATGGCGGCCTGCGAACGCATCTTCAAGCTGATGGATGAGAAGCCGGCGATTACGAGTCCTGAGAAGCCGCTGCTGGGGGATGGGTCGAACAGGATTGAGTTCCGGCATGTGTGGTTCACGTATCAGAAGCTTTCCGACGAACAGAAGGCGCTTGTGGAGAAGGCCGCGGCATCGCAGGCTGGTACGGAGGAACTGACAGCGCTGAAAGATGTGGAGTGGATTCTGCGCGATGTCTCGTTTGTTGTGGAGCCGGGGCAGACGATAGCGATTGTGGGCCATACGGGTGCAGGCAAGACGACGCTGACCGGCTTGATGATGCGCTTTTACGACGTGACGGCGGGGCAGGTGCTGCTGGATGGCGTCGATGTGCGCGAGCAGGATTTGACGGCGCTGCGGAAGCATTTCGCCGTGGTGCTGCAGGATCCGTTCTTGTTTACCGGAACGATTGCGGAAAATATCCGGCTGGGAAATACGGAGATTGGCGAGGCCGGTTTGCGTCAGGCCGCGAATGACGTCAATGTGTTGGACTTTATCGAGAGCTTGCCGCAGAAGTTTGACGAGCCGGTGAAGGAGCGCGGCAACTCGCTTTCTACGGGGCAGAAGCAGCTCATCAACTTCGCTCGTGCTCTGGCGTTTAATCCGCGAATTCTGATTCTGGATGAAGCGACTTCCAGCGTGGATACGGACACGGAGCTGCGGATTCGCGGAGCGCTGGAGCGGATGGTCGAGGGCAGAACGAGCGTGCTGATTGCACACCGGCTCTCCACGGTGCAGCGGGCGGATACGATTTTGGTGATGCACAAGGGAACGCTGCGCGAGATGGGTTCGCATCAGCAGTTGCTTGCCCTGCGAGGGCTCTACTGGAAGCTGTATCAGTTGCAGTACAAGGACCAGGAGGGAGTTGCTATTCATGCGCCTGCAATTGGCGTGGCTGCTCCTTCTACTACTTAGTTGCACGCAGCAGTTGTGGCTTTTTTCGCATCCAAAAAGATTGCGGCGCAAGAAACTTCCTTCTGAAATTGTGCGGAAATCAGGCTCATGAGCTCACCGGAAACCCCTATTGACGCGGCGGAGCCGCATGCACTTTCGGCGGCACAGCGGCTGTTGCCGTGGCTGGTTGCGGTTGCGTTCTTCATGGAGTCGTTGGACACAACGATTCTGAATACCGCCGTGCCCGCGGTTTCCGAGGCGCTGCATGTAACTCCGCTTGCGATGAAGGCCGTGCTGGCAAGTTACACGCTGGCGCTGGCGGTGTTTATCCCCATCAGCGGCTGGATGGCCGACAAGTTTGGCACGCGGCGGGTATTTGCCTCGGCGATTGGTCTGTTTACGCTGGGCTCGTTGCTGTGCGGACTTTGCAGCGATATTCATCTGCTGGTGGCATGCCGCGTGATCCAGGGCATGGGCGGCGCCATGATGGTTCCCGTGGGAAGGCTGACGCTGGTGCGGGCGTTCCCCAAGCATGATCTGCTGCGGGCAATGAGCTTTGTGGTGCTGCCTGCGCAGGTGGCTCCGCTGCTGGGCCCGATGACGGGTGGCCTGATTGTGGCGTACCTGCATTGGCGAGTCATTTTCTTTCTGAACATTCCGATAGGCTTGCTGGGCTTGGTTATGGTCTACATGCACCTGCCGGATTTTCGCGAAGAGGACACTCATCCACTCGACTTTGTGGGGCTGGTGCTGTTCGGTTCGGGCATTGCGCTGCTGTCGTATGTGCTGGAAGTCTTTGGCGAGCACACACTGAGCGTGCGGGAGATGACGGGCCTGCTGGTGCTGGCGCTGACATTGCTGACGGCCTATTGGGCGCATGGCAGGGAGCTTAAGTTTCCCCTGCTGAATCTTTCGCTGTTTAACTTGCGAACGTTTCGGGCTTCGGTGATGGGTGGATTCTTTACCCGGCTTGGAATTGGCGGTGTGCCGTTTCTGCTGCCGCTGCTTTACCAGGCGGGGCTTGGGTTTACTCCGGTGCAGTCGGGCTTGCTCATCATGCCGCAGGCCGCGGCTTCCATGGGGATGAAGACGGTTTTGCGCAAGCTGCTCGGTGCGATGGGCTATAAAGGTGTGCTGGTTTCCAATACGCTGGTAATTGGCGTGTTGCTCGCACTGTTTGCGACGATTGGCCTGCATACTCCGGTGTGGGTGATTGTGTTGCTTGGGATTTTCTATGGCGCTGCAACATCTCTGCAGTACTCGGCGATGAACACGCTGGTATACGCGGATGTAGGCGAGCATGACACGTCGATGGCCAGTTCGATTGCAAGCACGGGGCAGCAGATGGCAATCAGCTTTGGCGTGGCTACGGCTGGACTCACTACGGCTTTCTTTTTGCCGAGTGCTGCGAATGCAACTGCAGGCAGCATGATTGCCGGGATTCACAAGGCATTTCTTTGTCTTGGCGTGCTCACCGTGATTTCAACGCTGGTGTTTATAGGGCTGCGGCGCGGAGATGGCGAGACAGTGAACGACCATGGGTCTGAGCATCACGGGGATTAAAACTTGCTGCATGCCAAATAAAAATGCCGGGGCAATTGCCCCGGCATTTTTATTTTGACGTAAGGGATGGCTTATGGCAGTTCGCGAACCCAGATGTTGCGGAAGCTGATGGGCTCGGACTTGTCGCCGTGAGCCTGCAGCTTGATGGGCGCGGTGTCGTACTTCTTATAGAACGGCTTGCCGATATAGAGCGTTTCGCCCTTCAGCTCGAAGTGATTTTCGACCAGAACCCCATTCCAGAAGACGGTTGCATAGGCCGGTGTCTTGACGGAGCCGTCGTCATTGAATGTCGGCGCGGTCCAGACCACGTCGTAGGCCTGCCACTCGCCGGGCTTGCGGGCGGCGTTAGCCAGAGGGATAGCCTGCTTGTAGAGGCTGCCGGCCATGCCGTTGACGTAGGTTTCGTTCTTGTAATTGTCGAGCACCTGCAGCTCATAGCCGGAGTCGCCGGGGCCGGTGGAGGCAAGAAAGACGCCGCTGTTGCCGCGTGCCTGGCTGGTGCCGGTGATGGACTCGGGAATGCGCCACTCGATGTGGAGCTGGTAGTCCTTGAAGCGGCGCTTGGTTTCTATGTTGCCGCCGCCGTTTTTGTTCACGGTCATTACGCCGTCGTGGACGTTCCACGTGGCGGGGGACTGGTCCTTTACCGTTACCCACTGGTCTACATTTGTGCCGTCAAAGAGCACGATGGCGTCCGAGGGCGGAACTCCGTAAGCCGTGCCGGGCGTGACTACGGGCGGCGCGGGTTTCCATACTTCGGTGTCTTCAGGTTTGGGCTTGGGAGCGGTCTGCGCATAAGCCGCAAAGCTTGCTGCGCTCAACAGGGCAAGAGTAGAGAACTGGAAAAATCGCATGTAGGTCACCGAAGGGAGTTTAGCAGGGGACTGGCCATTCAAGCGATTCCACCGTGACGGATTCAGGGAAGAAAGCGAGACTCGGCTCCGGGAATGTAGGCGCAAGCGGTGCCGCTGCCGGGCAGTAGGGAATGACGATGCCTGGCGACAAGAGAGTAGAAAGCGTCGCGCAGTGGCTGGGGAATCTTGAGAAGCAGTCTGGCGAGAGTTCGATAACCGTGCAGTTCCGCGGCGATTTTGAGAACGGCGGTGGAGCGGGTGAAAGCGCCTTCCGGCGTGAGCAGGATGAGGGTTGAGCCGTCGCGTCCGGCAGGGTTGGGGATGCGGTTGCGGGTGGTTTCCGAGTTGAGCGTGGTGAATTGGAATCTGGCCTGCGGGTCGCGTCTGAGGACGAAGACTACCCAGCGATTGCAAAGGTGGCAGTCTCCGTCATAGACGATAATTTGCTGCGATTGGGGCACCCGGTTTTGCCTAAAGCTCTGCTACGCGGAGAGTGGCGGCGAAAATATGTTCCGCTTCGGGAGCGACTTCTACGGCAGAGCGGAGGATGTTCGAGGCTTCGACGCAGATCATTTCGCGCCATTCGTCATTGCCAAGGTCGGACATGGATGCTGCGGCAGCCTGCCACGGATTCCATGCGATGGTTGTGGCGGAGTTTGTCTTCTCCGTAATCAGCTTGCGCTTGAGAACCGGATCGATGACTGTAGCCGTGGAATGGGTATCGACGTAGGCATTGTCGGTGGGGCCAGCCATCGTCAACTCGCCTTGTTGCGTCTGCTCGATGTTGTTGCGAACGTTGTCAAAGTATGTGACGCCGTCCAATCCGGAGACGGAGACCCGTTCGATATCTCCGATGCGGAAGTAGGTGTGCAGGGCTTCCTCAATATGGAAGGCTTCCAGGCTGGTGTTGCGCGTGATGAGTTCCAGCTTAAGTTCAGAGCCCACGGTGATACGATGCGTCAGGTGAAAGTCATGGGGCCAGAATTTACGGGTGACCTCTCTCGGTGTGATAACGAGAGAGAGAACGATATCGCTGCCTTGCTGCGCAATGGACTCGATTTGCCACGCGGTTGTGCGGACAAAGCCATGCGAGGGGGCCTTGGGGTCGTCGGCCTTGGCGCGGAACCACGGATAGCAGATGGGAATGCCGCCGCGTATAGCTTTGCCTTCCTGAAAGAGCGAGTGCTCTGAGAGAAAGAGAACTTCGGAGCCGCTGGCGGGAATCCACGAGGTGACCTGCGCGCCGTGGAGGTAGACCTCCGCTGTGGCTGCCGGGGTGGTAACGCGTATCTTGGGCAGGCCGCCGTTGCCTTCAATAATTTCCGCAATGCCGGGAAGGCCGAATTTCTGGTTCCACTCCGCTGCTGTCATGGGTCTCTCGTTCTCTCCGTTGGAATGCTTCAAGAGTCATTCTAAAGAGAGGAGTGGCTGAGGCGGAAGCGGCGGACGTTGGCGTAGAGGCGTTCGGACATTTCTTCGAGCGATTGCCCGCTGGCGGAGATGTTCTGCACGCGGCCCGCGGAGTCGCTGACGAAGCTGGAAATCTCCTCCATCTTGGTGCTGATGGCGCGAGTGAGCGACTGCTGCTGGTCCATGGCTTGGCTGAGTTGTCCGGCCTGTGCAGCGAAGGCGGGAATACGGGTGACGACTTCTTCGAGGCCCTGTCCGGCGGATTGCATTTTTTCGCCGCTCTGGATGGCTTCAGCGCGGTTGTGCTCGGCCACTTCCTTGGTGCGCAGGGCGGCCTGGCGCAGGTTGCTGAGCATCTCCTGAATTTCTTTGGCGGATTGCTGCGTGCCTTCGCTGAGGCGGCGAACCTCCTGTGCAACAACGTTGAAGCCGCGGCCTGATTCGCCGGCGCGAGCGGCCTCGATAGTGGCGTTGAGAGCTAGAAGATTGGTCTGCTGGGCAATCTGGTTGATGATGTCCACAATGTTGCCGATGTGCGTGGTTGCAGTTTCGAGCTCGAGAATCTGGCAGCTTGTCTGCTCAACGGAACTGACCAGCATGGAGATGGACTCGGTAGCTTCATTCATAATCTGGCGAATGGAGGAGGCGGCTTGCGCGGAGTCGTTGGCCTCAGTGGAGAGGCGGCGGCTTTCGTTTTCGACCTCGGTGGCCATCTGGTCCATCTGGTGAACCATGTTTTTGACGCTTTGAATGTCGGCGTCCTGGCGGTCGCGGATTTTTACCATCGCAACGCTGGCAGTGTTGAGGTCGGTGGAAGCCTGACGGATGGAGCCGGCGACCTTCATGGTTTCGCCGATGGTGTTGGCAATAACGCCGAGGAAGCGGGCAACACTCTTGCCTGCGTCGCCCACGGTGTCAATGCTGGAGGCGTCGAGGCTGATTTCCTCACTGGCGGTGGATTGCATGCCGAGTTGCGCAAGCGTGGAGGCTTCCTGCGTTTCATGGCGAAGGCTGCTGGCCATGAGGACCAGCACGGTCGTCTCAACAACGACATACGCAGCATGAATGACAACCATGAGCGGCATGCCGGTGTGCGGGAAGACGTAGACGGGCGTGCCGATGGATTGCAGGAAGTAAAAGAGCGCGTGATGAACGGCAATAACAGCGGCTCCGGCAATGAGCGGGCGCCAGTCACGGTAGTAGAGCAGGAAGGCGAGAAGAACGAAGATGCCGAAGTGGGATTCGACTTCTCCGTGAGCTTGGTGGATGAGCAGGGCGGAGTAGGCCATGAAGGCGGCAGCCATGTAGAGGCGCGTGGCGAGGGAGCCGCACGCGGCGCGGACGAGGAGGGTTCCGAGAGCCGAGATAGCCGTGGCGAGTATAGCCCACAATGGCAGTGTCTGATTGAGGAAGGCGAACCCGAAGGAGACGAGCCAGAGCAGCCAGAGCACGGCGACCATGATGCGGTCGGCCTGGCAGGCCAGGCGGTGAACGAGAGAGGTGTTGGCCTGGGAGGCTTCGGCGGTATGGGCAATTTTGGACATGGCTGGACTACCTTCCTGTTGAGGCTTATCGGCGGGAAGGAGAAGGGATGCAGAATTTTTTGAAGAGGGGAAAGTGACTTTCCGGTTTGGGAAGTTGCCGATGGTAATTAGAAAGAACAAAGGCCGCTCCGGATGGAGCGGCCTTTGGGTTTTGCGCCGGAGGCGCAGTTGCCTGGACGACTAGTCCTACTTCGCAGCTACCAGCGAGGGGCGCGTGTCGAGGCTTCCGTCGGCGTAGCCCTTGATGAAGTGCTCCAGCGGCAGAGGTTTGTAGTCTCCGCCGTGGCCGGCCTGGCCGAACTGCGTCATGCGCAGGGCCACCAGCTTCTTCATGGCTTCGCGGGCGGGCTTCAGGTAGTCGCGGGGATCGAACTTCTCGGGGGTTTCCGCGAAGACCTTGCGAATGGCGCCGGTGATGGCAAGGCGGCTATCGGTATCCACGTTGATTTTGCGGACGCCGTTCTTGATGCCGAGCTGAATCTCCTCGACCGGAACGCCCCACGTGGGCTTGAGGCTACCACCATATTGGTTCACGATGTCCTGCAGATCCTTTGGCACCGAGCTGGAGCCGTGCATGACGAGATGCGTGTGCGGCAGGCGCTGGTGAATCTTGATGAGCAGGTCCATCTTGAGGACGGAGCCGTCGGGCTTCTTCGAGAACTTGTAAGCGCCGTGGCTGGTGCCGATGGCAACAGCAAGCGAATCCACGCCGGTGCGCTCGGCGAACTCAACCGCCTGGTCGGGATCGGTGAGGTGCTCAAGGCCCGTGCCGCCCGCGCCGTGTCCGTCTTCCACGCCGCCAAGGACGCCGATTTCGCCTTCGACGGAAACACCGCGCTCATGCGCGTATTCAACTACGCGGCGGGTGACTTCCACGTTCTCTTCAAAGGTGTTGGGGGTCTTGCCGTCTTCCTTGAGCGAGCCGTCCATCATGACGGAGGTGAAGCCAAGCTCAATGGCCGACTTGCAGGTCTCAAAGCTGTTGCCGTGGTCCTGGTGCATGGCAATCATTACTTCGGGATGCAGTTCGTTGGCGGCGAGGATGAGGTGGAAAAGGTAGCGGTCTTCCGCATAGGAGCGAGCGCCGCGGCTGGCCTGGATGATGACCGGGGAGTTGGTCTCAATGGCCGCGCCTACGATGGCCTGAATCTGCTCCATGTTGTTGACGTTGAATGCGCCGACGCCGTAACCGCCCTTGGCGGCTTCGTCGAGGAGTTGCCGCGTGGTAACGAGAGGCATGGTGAATCTCCTTTGCGAGTGCTTTTTTCAGCCGCCTCTGAGGTACGTGGTACAGAAGCCCGAGGGGCGCCTTGCTTATGTCGCCTTTATGGTAGCAGAGGTTTGGGACGGCTGGTTTGTGAGATGGGACACAGAAAAAACAGGGGACAGGGTGCAGGGTACGGGGTGCAGAAGTGCAGGTGTGGGCCTTTGTGGTTACTTGACTTGAAGTTGAGGCGTTGGGAGGATGGGGCATGCTGGCTTGCTCTGTTTTTTTGCGCTTTGCTTTCAAAAGGATTGTGGCCGCAGGGGTGTTGGCGGCTGGTGCGGTGTGCGTGTGGGCGCAGGCTGCGCCTGAGGTGTCGCTGCAGCATGGTGCGTACAGTTCGCTGGGCGATGAGCTGACGCGGATGGCCGGGCATGAGGTTCACATCTTTTTTATTCACGGGATTGGAGCCGATGGACCGGGATCGCATGATTCGCTGGCGCTGCGGAAGAGCATCTGCTCATATCTGAAGGACTGCACGAGTGATGCGGGGGAGCAGGTGGGGCCGTATGACTATGCAGATCGCAGGCTGTTTGCGCCGGATGGGCCGCTGCCGTCGCTGCGGTATATGGGAAAGCCGGTTTGGGCCACGGCGGAAGAGTGGCGAGCGGCGGCTCCGTTTGCCGTGCATTACAAGCTGGCGCGCAGGAACGGCGAAGCAGTGTTTGTGGATGAGCTGAACTGGTGGCCGCTGGCGATGAGCCTGAAGTGCCGTCAGATTATTGCGTCGGATGCGCGCCTGGCGGGGCCGGCTCCGGAGCGACTGAAGACCTGCTCCACGCGTGAGCCTGACCCGCAAGTGGCAGGGCGGTTTCTTTCCTATGACTGGGTTACAAAGGCGGAGGCGCAGGAGCTTCTGAAGCTGCCGAAGCGCAGCGCGTTGGCCAACCGGGCGCTCAAGAGCAATCTGGCGGACTGGGGATTTGCAGATGCGATTTTGTCGCTCGGGCCCATGCACTCGTGGATGACCGATGGGATTCGGCAACTGATTTTGAAGTCGGTGGCAGCATCCGAGGCGACGGGAACGGACGAATCGGCGATTTTCCCAGCTCCGGAACAGGAGTTTGTGCTGGTGGCGCACTCGCTGGGCAGCTACCTGATTTTTTCCGCACTGGATGTGGAGGATATCGCCGCGCGCGCCGACAGTGGACAGCGGTCGGCGCAGGCTTACATGCAGGTGCTGCGGCAGACTTCGCTGGTTTACTTCTTTGCCAACCAGGTGCCGCTGCTGGAACTGGCGAATCTCGATGAATCGCCGCAGGATGAGTTTGTTACGCATCTGGAAGCGTGGGGCGAGCTGCATTGTGATTACGAGATGTCGCTGGCGAAGACGGGCACGCCCTGCGTGAAGCCGAAGATTATTGCGCTGAATGACCCGAGCGACCTGCTGACGTGGAGGGTTCCGCCGCTGCAGACGGTGGATGTGCAGAATCTGCTGGTGAAGAATGCTCTGCACTGGTTTGGAGTGATTGAGAGCCCGACGCGGGCGCATGATGGCTATCCGAAGGATAAGAGGGTGATTGAGCAGATTCTGCACGGGTCGAAAGGGCAGGGCGCAGGGGGTAACGAGTAGAAAGCAACCGCAAAAGCGGGGTCTGCGGCTGTCTCTTAATTAAGTTGGAAAATTTCTTTTTTTGCGTGACACAATTTTCTGACGAATTTCGCTTATATAGATGAAACGCTTTTTTACTCCTGCTCACTACCCCGATGTAACCCAATGGATGGGATACGCGAGCGGACATCCTGAGATTCCAATAGGATGTTTGGCTGAAGTCACGCGCATCGTGGCATTGGGGGCAGGATAAACGGCTGAAGCTTGCCGGCGTTTGAGTGGAAAGCGTGTTGTGCGCAGTGGCGCAAAGCACGCAGCGTTCTGGGACAGTTCCTTCGGGTAGCGCACGCGTCTTGAAGGCCAGCTCCAGAACACAGACGGGGCTCGCTTTTCGGAGGAGCGGGCTCCGTCTGTGATACTTCTCTCTCTCCAAAGCCAGATGCTGCAATACCGTCCTGCCAGGGATTCGAGGCGGCGTGAGGCTTTTCCCATACATTTCCGGATGGAATGCGCGGACCTTGGTTCGTGTCTGTCCTGGGTCCGGCCTGGTGAAAGTTGCTTGCGAACGTTGAGATTCTGCCAGCGGAGGGACGTCTTGGCGTCCTGAAGATGGAACCTGTTGGTGGTGATTCTGGTGCCTCCGTAGGGGGAGGCTCCTGTGTATCGAGACACACAGCTTGCGGGGGAAGAGCGTGGAAGAATCCACGGCCGCAGTCTGGCATGGAGCAGGGCTATGAACTTGTCTACGACGGTTGCAATTCCGGGAAACGGTGCAAGGATTACCGCGAGCCGGGGTGCTGATTCGGGCTCACTGGGCCGTGGTGTTCGCTCGACATTAACTGATGCAGTGCTATACTCGTCTCCTTCCCCCGGAACGAGGAAAACGTTGCAATTTCATTCTTTTGATGCAAGTTACGTAGAAAATCTTTGCGCCGGCGACAGGACTACGCAGGATCACTTTGTTGCGTATTTCAGCGCGCTGCTGCAAATCAAGTTGCGCTCGCGGCTACGGTCAGCGCAGGCAATTGATGACGTATGTCAGGAGACCTTCGCACGGGTGTATGCCACCCTGCGGAGAGATGGCGGGTTGCGGCAGCCGGAGCGGCTGGGCGCATTTGTGAATTCGACCTGTAACAACATTCTTTTTGAGGAGTACCGCGCGATGGGGCGCAACGATTCTCTCGATGACGAGAACAGCCCGGAGCCGGCGGATAAGAGCAGGAATGCCTTGGATATTGCCGCGAGCCGCCAGGAAGCGGACAAGGTTCGCGAGATTCTGCGAGAGCTGCCGCAGCGCGACCGCGACCTGTTGAAAGCGGTGTTTCTGGAAGAGCGCGACCGCGACGAGGTGTGCGCGAAGTTCGGTGTAGACCGCGAGTATCTGCGCGTTTTGCTGCACCGCGCCAAGCAGGGATTCAAGACAGAGTATGTGAAACGCCTGGGGAATCCCACGTTGATGGGAGCGAGGGCCTGAATGGCTGGAAGGAAAGGAAGTCTGAATTTTAGATGGGATGTTGGGTTGCAAGCAGTTTGGTTAAGCCCTGGTACGGCAGGGAGGAAAAGCGATGAATCATAGCGAAGCACTGGAACAGATGGCCGTGGAGCAGTACCTGCTCAACGAGATGGGCCCTGATGCTCGCGATGCGTTTGAAGAGCATATGTTCGATTGCACCGAGTGCGCGATGGATGTGCGCGCAGGTGTTGTGTTCATCGACGAAGCGAAGAAGCAGTTGCCGAAGATGGCTGTGGTGAAGGACGCCCGGCCGGTAAAAGAGAAGCACGATTGGTTCGCGTGGCTGAAGCCTGTTTACATGGTTCCGGTGATGGCGTTGTTGCTGCTCGTGGTGGGATACCAGAACTTTGTGGTTCTACCAGGGCTTAAGACTGCGGCGAGTGAGCCCAGCCTGGCCTCTCCAACCCCACTCCGTGGTTCTACACGCGGCGACGGCGATCACCAGCGTCTGACGGTGAGTGCGCAGGGCGCGCTTTCCATTCCCGACGTGCTGCCGTCCGACGGAACAGGCTACGTCTCGTACGTGGTGGAGCTGGTGAGTCCGCAGGGAAAGACGCTGTGGAGCAAGACAGTGCCGGTTCCGCAGGCAGGCGAACAGCAGACGCTGACGATTCCGGGACGGACACTCGTGAACGGCACGTATACGGTCAAGGTCACTGGCGTGGACGCGCAGGGCGGACGGACAGTGGCAACGACAAGCGTGTTTGATTTGACAGTGGACAAATAGGAGATCGGGTGCAGGAGGACGCGGGGAGTAGAGAAAAACTCTCGATATTCCATCCGCGTGCAAGGCTGGGATGCCCAGTTAGGCGGAATAGCAATCTCCCTGCACCCGACACCCTGTCCCCTGTCTTTTTTATGCAAATGCCTTCTGTATTCGATACAATTCCCGCGAAAATCCGGGAGTGATTATTTTCGGGCCCAGGTATCTCCCCCCCCTTTTGTATGAAAGCTCCTACGTTGGTTCGAGAAATTCTGTGCAGGCAAAAGCCTGTGCGCTCTTTCTAACTTTTCCTAACTGATGTTTCGATTTCTGAGAGGATGGGTCCGTTTATGGCGAGAATGCGTGATGAGTCTGTTATCGAGGTAACGCACAAGAAGTCAACTAAGACGAGGACGCATGATTTTCATGCCGAAGCCGAGATACTTTCCGGCCAGCTTCATCTGCCCTTGAAGCAGAAGATTGAGCCGCAGACAACGACACATCTTTATCAGCGCGGCGGCTACCTTGCGGAGCATTCGGACCCCTACAGGGTGGAAGGTGTTCTTTCCTTCAATCGCGCCTATACGCAGGTGGCAGGCAATCGCGGCACAAAGGACGGCCACGGGTGGGCAACCTTGACGACGACCGTGGTGGAAGGGCTGAACGTGCTTGAGATTCTCACCTGCGACCGCGTGGTGGGGCAGATTATCACCGAGCATCCTAAGACGGGCTATGTTCCGGAGATCAGCTTTCTGGGCACGCGGTTTGAGAATCTGAGAGTTGCTGGTCATCCGATCCATGCCGAAATTGACCTGAAACTGGTTGGGGAGAAGCCCACGGGCGATAAGGGATATGCCCAGCATCCGCCGCTGGTGGAGCGCCTGAAAAAACAGTACGCGGGGATTCACGACCGCGAAGATGCGCCTGAAGAGCTTAAGGCAGCGTACAATCAACTTTCCTCTAATGTTTCTATTTCGGAGAAGCTTGAGTGTTCGCTGGTGCATCATGTGACCGGATCGTTCCCTGGGACTACTTTCGGGAATATCTTGAAAATTCCCGACTTTGGCACCGTGGAACTGGCCAACCTGGTGATAACCCACGAGGACTACAACGGGGATGGGATTCCCGAGTCAACCGTGGTGAAGCTGACCATGCTGAATCTGAAGCTGGGTTGCGCAATCGACGGGACAATTCCGATCGCATCGGGTTCGGGGGGCGGCAGAACACGCCCGTAGAACCGGGAAAAAGAGAACGCAAGCGGGGTCAGTGGCTATGGTATGTGTTGCCGCTGGCCCTGCTGTTTTTGCTGCTGATTCCTTTGAAAGATGAACGCCCTGATGCCGCCGAAGATACTTATGAGCATGCCGTGCGAATTTTTCACCAGGGATTCAATGCGGAGGCGCACCAGGAGGCCGCGGCGGGGTGGGCGCGCTATCAGGAATCCGAGCCCGAGCTGGCAGGGAAGTTTCGCCTGCTGGATGCGCAGACACTGATTTACCTGGGCAGCAATGAGGCGGGCAGCGAGTATGGCAAGCAGGCGCTCGACGTTCTTTCAAAGTATTCCCCACCGCACAAAGACGCTTTGAGCGGGCAGGTGGAAAAGCTGACCTATCAGGCTTCCGCCTGGATACAGCAAATGGAGCTGTATCCAGCGAATATGAGGACCGCGAACCAGGAGCTGGACGACGCGGAAGAGCTTTGCAGCAAGGCACAGCCGCAGCCGGATGTTTGCGGAGGGATGTGGTTGGGGCGTGGCTCCCTGGCTTACAACCTGCGGCACAAGGACAGGGCGCAGATGTTCTATCTGCGCGCGCTTGATTTTGCCCGGGCGCACAAAGATACGTGGCGGCAGGCGAATGCGTTGATGCAACTGGGATACGTGGCATTCCAGGCGGAGCAGTTTGACGAGTCGGTGCAATGGTCGCGCACGGGAAACGAGATGGCCGCCCGCCATGGTTATGACGATCTGAAGCAACTGACTGCGGGCAACCTGGGCGATGCGTGGTGGAAGCTGGGCGATACCGACCGGGCTCTGGAGTGGTTGGAGACGGCGGAGAAGATTGCAGCCGGGCTGGGCGATCTAAGCTCGCAGCAATTCTGGGTAACGCAGGAAGCGCTTGTGTACCGTGATCGCGGGACACTGAATTACGACCACGAAGAAGTGCTTCACGCGGAAGAGCTGGACGAAAGGATTCTGGCGATTGCGAGACAGTTGCGCAAGCCGCAGGGAATTGTGGACGCTTTGCTCAACGTTGCCCTGTTGGAGATATATACCGATACCGACAAGCTGGATAAGGCAGATGCTCACCTGAGAGAGGCGCAGCAGATCGAGGCGGAGGAAAAACATGCCCCATCGTCGTACCTGACTCTGGTGGAGGGGGAACTGGCTACGGCGAAGCATGACTTTGCCAAGGGCGAGGAAAATTACCGCTCGATTCTTGCCAATACCTCCAACCCGATTGCCGACCGGCTGAACGCGGGCAACTCTTTAGGCAGGCTTTATGAAGCGGAAGGGAAGTTTGCACTGGCTGAGCGTACGTACAAGAACGCGATTGCGGAGTGGATTGCGGCGCGTGCGCAGTTGAAGCATGAGGATTCCGCGCTTTCGTTCACCACCACCGCCAGCCATGTTTACAAGAACTATGTGCGGTTCCTCGTCAAGCGTGGAAGAACTGCGGAGGCTTTGGCGCAGGCGGACCAGATTCGGGCGCGGACACTTGCCGCTGGGCTTGGCATGGACGCGAAGCATCCAGAGGGGAAAGAAGAAGCACTGCGCGCGGAACAGATTGCACGGAAGACGGATGCAACGCTGTTCTTCTATTGGCTGGATAAGACGGCATCGTATCTGTGGGTGGTTACGCCGCAGAAGTCGGCTGTGTTTACGCTGCCGGGCGAGAGTGAGATTGCCGGGCATGTGGAGAGCTATCGTCGGGCGATTATCGATTTGCATGACCCGATAGAGACGGCGAATGCGGACGGTGTGTTCTTGTATCACACGCTGGTGGAGCCGGCACGGGGGATGGTGGATGCGAAGAAGCCCGTGATTGTGCTGGCGGATGGCGCGTTGAATGAGCTGAACTTTGAAACGTTGCCGGTTCCGGAATCGGCGCGCAAGGCGCATGCGCTGATTGAAGACTGGACGCTGGAGTCCGCGCCTTCGCTGGATTTGCTGGCGCACGGAGAGAACGCGAAGGCGGCAGGGGCGCAGAAGATGCTGCTGGTGGGGAATCCTGTGATGGAGGACCCGAAGTTTCCGCCGCTGCGGTACTTTGGCACGGAGATGAAGCGAGTGGCGGGGCACTTTGATGCGGCAAGCGTGGATGTAATTTCCGACGCAAAGGCTACACCTGCCGCATATGTGAATGCGAACCCGGAGCGGTTTGAGTTTATTCACTTTGTCTCGCATGCAACGGCGAACCGGACCAACCCGCTGGATTCGGCGATTCTGCTTTCGCAGCCGGATGGGAAGCAAGTGGTTACCGCAGCGCAGGCGGAAGATGCCGCGGGAGCGTACAAGCTATATGCGCGGGAGATATTGACGCATCCGCTGAATGCGCGGCTGGTAACGATTTCCGCATGCGACGGAGCAGGGACGCGAGCCTATGTGGGCGAGGGCCCGATTGGATTGTCGTGGGCATTTTTGCGTGCCGGGGCTCGGCAGGTAGTGGCAGCGTTGTGGGAAGTGAGTGATGATTCTACGCCGAAACTGATGGATACGCTGTACGCGGGGATTGCAGCAGGCAAGACCCCGGCAGAGGCGCTGCGCGAGGCAAAGCTGGAGCTGCTGCACGCAAAAGGGAAATTGCGCCAGCCGTTTTACTGGGCAGCATTTCAGATATACAGCCGATAGGGAAAAAGCAGCTGTTAGCTTCTAGCTATTAGTTCCTCCGTGCAGCTCGCAGCTTCATGGAATAAATAGGAATTGAGTTAAGGAAGCAACGCTTGAGAACATGCCCCGCCCGTTCTCGCTCAGTCGAGCTAACAGCTAAAAGCCGCCTTCAAGACAATGCCTTGAGATTCAGCCGAAGGTCTTCAGGAGTGCCTGCCGGGATGAGCAGTTCAATCTCTTCATGAGTAGACTGCCATACCGGCATAGCTTGCGCCAGCAGCTTACGACCCTTCGCGGTGAGCGAAAGAATGCGGCTGCGGCGGTCGTCCGGGTCTGGCGTAATCTTGACCAGCCCTCGGCGCTCCAACGGCTTAAGGGCGGCGGTGAGCGTGGTCCGGTCCATTGCCAGCAGAGACGCCACGGGAGCCATCGATGGCGGCTCGGGGCGGTTGAGGCTCATCAATAAAGAAAACTGCCCGTTGGTCAGGTCGTAGGGGCGCAGGGCTTCGTCAAAGCGGCGGGCAAGCGTGCGTGCGGCGCGCTGGACATGCAGGCACAAGCAGCAGTCGCGCACAAGCAGGGTGGTGGTGTAGGGAAGAATGCCGCCGGGGACTTCCGCTGGCGCTGCGTTTTTTGAGGCTGCTGATTTTTTCGCCGGAATTTTTTTCATCGAAGAAGCCATTTTAGTCGTTCCCACAGCCATTTTAGAGCTTGACACGGGGTTAGATTGGTTGATACCAACGTATCTGTCAACTTTTATTGGCGAATTTTCCCCTCCCCCGGAGGTCCTTCATGTCTTTCTTTCGCGATTTGAAGTTCGCGGTTCGTTCGCTTGCGCGGGTTCCCGCGCTTTGGATTACGGTGGCTCTGACGCTGGCGCTGGGAATCGGCGCGAATGCCGCCATCTTCAGCGTGGTGCGTGCGGTGCTGCTCAAGCCGCTGCAAAATCAGGACGAGAACCGGCTGCTGTACATCCGTCAGAGCGCGCCGGGCCTCGGCATGGAGAACACCACGTTTTCCGTGCCGGAGATTGTGGATCTTCGCACGGGACTGAAGACAATCAGCGAGATTGGCACCTTCTCGCAAGTAGACTTTACGCTCGTGGGCCTTGGATCTCCAACCACGGTCACCGCTGGAGTTGTGGACGGCAATTACTTCCACGTAATGGGCCTGCGGCCAGTGCTGGGGCGCTTGCTGGGGCCGCAGGATGACGGGCGCAATGCAGCGGGCGCGATTGTGCTGACGTATAACTTCTGGCGCGAAGCGTTGCACTCGGACCCGAACGTGCTCGGCAAGGTAGTACGCATTGAGGTGTACGCCGGGCCAACTTCCGGCACGGTAATCGGCGTGCTGGAGCCGTCCGCGCCCTACCCGGCGGAGACGCAAATCTTCGCCAACCTGGTGACGAGTCCGCATCATCTTTCCGCAACTATGGTGACAGGCCGCTCGCATCGCATGACCGAGATATTCGGAAGGCTGGCTCCGGGCGCAACGCTGGAGCAGGCGCGTGCCGAGCTGAACCGCTCCTATGCAACCATGACGGCGGCGCATACAGCCGAGTACCACCCCACCGACCACTACCAGATCAGCGTGACGCGGATGCACGACCAGATCAACGCAAAGGCCAGCGCGATTCTGTGGATTCTGTTTGCCGCCTCAGCGCTGCTGTTTGTCATCGCCAGCTCGAACGTGGCAAACCTTGTGCTCGCAAGAACAGTCCGGCGTGAAGGAGAACTGGCGGTGCGTGCCGCACTCGGCGCAACCGCATCGGCCTTGCGCCGCACCCTGCTCGCTGAAAGCCTTGTGCTCTGCATCTCTGGCGCAATTGCAGCCGTGCTCGTGGCAATCCCCATGGTCGAGGAGTTGGCGCGTTACGCAGCGCGGTTCTCTGTACGCGCAAGCGAGATTCATCTCGACTTTACGTTGGTGTGGGTAGGCATTGCGCTGGCGTTTGTTGCGGCGGTCTTCCTTGCTTATGTGCCAAAGCTGCCTTCCCCGGAAGCCGCAGGGGGTGGCCTGTCAGCGCGCGGCGCTCGCGTGACAGGCGGAAGTGGCCGCAAGCTGAAAGCCTTTGCGGTTACGCAGATTGCGGCGTCGTTCCTGCTGCTGGTTGGCGCAGTGGTCTTGATGAAGACGCTCTTTGTCCTCGAAAGCACGCGGCCTCCGTTCGATACCTCGCAAGTGCTGGCGATCAACCTGCCGCAAATGACGTATCACAAAACCCCCGAGCAGATACGCGAGTTCTATCACGAAGTAGTGCGGAGCGTCGCGGCGATTCCCGGCGTGGAGCACGTATCGCAGGGCTTCAGCGTGCCGTGGCGCGACTCGCGCGAAGCAAGCATCGCCATGAGCTTTGCAGCCTCCGGCGCGCGCAGGGCAGACGGGCAGGACTACCGCGCAAAGTTCCGTGGAGTAGGGCCGGGATTCTTCGCAACAATGGGCGTGCCGATTTTCGAAGGCCGCGACTTTAACGACGGCGACAAGGACGGCAACGAGCGCGTAGTCATTATCTCGAAGAGCCTCGCAGACCAGCTCTTCCCCGGGCAGGACGCGCTCAACCGCACACTGCGCTGGACCGACCCTGTCATCAAGTTCATCGGCATCAGCCCGGAGCCACGCAGAATTATCGCGGTCGTTCCTGACTTCGACGATGAGAACATCATCCCCGCGCCGGAGATGTCGGTCTATCAGCCGATTGATCAGGAGTGGGCAGGCGGAAGGCTGTTCGTACGTGCGCATCAGGATGCGTACTCGTTGCTGCCCGCAATTACGCAGACGATTCATCAGATGAGTGGTGACCAGCCGATTGAGAAGCCCACGACGCTGGGAGACGTGCGTGCCGAGGTGCTTTCGCCAGACAAGCTGAACGCAATTGTCTTTGGCGGATTCGCAGCGGTGGCGCTGCTGATCTCCGTAGTCGGCGTGGCAGGAGTGCTGGCGTTTTCCGTTTCCAGCAGAACACGCGAGTTTGGAATCCGCATGGCCTTGGGGGCGCAGCCGAATTCAATTCTGGCGAGCGTGCTGCGCGATGGTCTGTGGATGGCCGGCCTGGGCGTTGTAGCCGGTATCGTGCTCGGCTTTGCCGCAGTGCGCGTGGCAGGGAGCTACATTGCGCAGATTGACCAGCCGGGCGTGCTGGCCTTTGCGGGCCCAGCGCTGGTGATTCTGCTCGCAGCCGTTGTCGCTTCAGCAATTCCCGCATATCGCGCAGCACGCGTAAACGCCGTGGAAGCGTTGCGGGCGGAATAAGGCAGGGAATAAGGGAGCAGAAAGCAAAAGCCCCGCATAAGCAGGGCTTTTGTCTTGCATACACGCTCTCTTATTTCTTCGCGTGGGTAGCGACTGCAGCCTTGCTGCCGGTTTTCGCAATCGCCGCATCGAGCATCACGTAGAGCTTGTTGAAGTCCGTCACCTCGGTATAAGGCGCGGCTCCGTTGGTGCGGTCGGTCACAACCCATACCGTAGGCGTCTGATGAACGCCCAGGCTCTGCGCCAATGCCGCGTCGGCTTTGACGGCATTGCTGAAGGTTCCCATCGGATCAATCGCGAAGGGCAGGGCAATGCCGTGCTGCTGCGCAAATTTCTGCGTGAACTGGGTAAGGTCGCCCGTCGTCTCAATGCTGGCCTGATTGGCAAAGATTGCATCGCGATAGTCGTTGCCCAGATGCTTGGGATTTGCGTCAAACCATCGTGCATTCACCGCGGCCTGGAAGCTCCAGTTGTGCATGGGCAGCGGGAAGTCATGGCGCAGCCAGGGAATGTGGTACTTGGCTGCGGCGTCCCTGAGGAGTGGATTCTCGCGTGCGCACATTGGGCACTGCAGGTCGGCAAACTCATAGAGAGCCACATGCGCGCCCGGCGGCGGTTTCAGCGCGGCCATGTTCTGTGCATGTGCGGATGCTCCCACGAGCACCAGTGCAAGGGAGAACGCGGCGAAGGCCCAGCGGAAAATCGCCGAAGCGGAAACGGAGCTGGCTGGGGTAAGCTTGTTGGAACGATAGTTTTGATTTTGCATGCAGGGATTTTGTTCGGGATAAAGGAGTAAAAGCTTCATGCGGTTTGTGATCGCCTCTCTGGCAATACTGGGCCTGATTGTATCAATCCTTGCGTTGCGGGTGCATTATTCAAACGCCGTGGAGCCATGCGATATCAACTCCCACTGGGACTGCGGTGTTGTGAACCACAGCCGGTATGCGGAGCTGCAGCATGTCCCGGTTGCGGCAATTGGGATTGCGGGTTATCTTGCGCTGGCCTTGCTTGCCGTGCAGAAGCGCCGCGCGCTTACCTTGCTTGCTGCCGCCATTGGCTGCGGGTTTGCTCTCTATTTGACGTCGATTGAGGCCTTCCGTCTGGAAGTCTGGTGCCTCTACTGCGTAATTTCGCAGGTTACGATTGCGCTGATTACGATCCTTGCCCTGGTGTGGATTTTCCTGAAAAGCAATCCATCGCGTACGGCTTGATGGATAGATAATTGGGCCCGGGGTTCCATTTCCCGATTTTCTCGCATGCGCGAAGAGGTTCCGCTTGCCCGGAAATTACGATCTTTGGACAATTTTCTGTTCGTTCGTCATCGCATTTCTTGCGGGGTTTGTGGCCTTTGAGTCCATGGACCACGCGCGTGCCAATACCGGCAGCCGCGGGTGGGTGCTCTTTGGCGGCATAACGCTGGGCCTCGGCATCTGGTCGATGCACTTTATCGGCATGCAGGCGTGGCAGCCGCCGTTTCCGCTCTACTACGCGGTGGACCGCACGGCGCTGTCGGTGCTGGTGGCGGTGGGCAGCGCGTGGCTGGCGCTGCACCTGGTCGCGCAGAATCACAGGCTGGGAAACAAGTCCGTGTCTTCGCGCGTTGTGGGAGCGGTGGTGGTGGGCGCGGGCATCTGCGCCATGCACTACATCGGCATGAGCGCGCTGCAGTTTTCCGGGCCGGTCATGTGGGACCCGTTCTGGGTTGTGTACTCATTCCTGATTGCGGTGGCGGCCTCGTGGGGCGCAATGGAGATGCTGGACCGCAGCGCCAACGGCATCAAGGCTTTGAGGCCGCGCATTGTCGCCTCCGGAGTGGCTGCCGTGGCCATCTGCGGAATGCACTACGCGGGAATGTGCGCGTTCACGCCTGCGCCGGATGCGGTCAGCGTGCGCATGCCGGTCTCCCTGGGCGGCGAGATACTGGCGCGGTTTGGTGTAGGCAATGCCATGCTGCTCTTCTTCGCGTTGCTGGTGGTCTCATACCGCGACAAGGCGCGATGGATTGAGGCGGCAGGCGAAGCGCAGCAGCGCAACGAGGAGAGCACGCGCAAGCTGGAAGGGCTCGCTGCGGCGGGCAAGATAGCAGCCTCGGTAGCGCATGAGATTAACAACCCGCTCGAAGCGGTGACCAACCTTCTGTTCCTCGCGCAGATGGGCCAGATTGGCGAAAACGAAAAGCAATATCTCGGAATGGCGCAGAAAGAGGTAGAGCGAATCGGCGCGATTACCGCGCAGACGCTGCGCTTTTACCGGCAGGAGAGCGCTCCGGCTGAAGTCTCGATTCCGGAGCTGCTGGAGTCGGCTCTGGTGCTCTTTCAAACCCCGCTGGCGGCAAACAAGGTGACGGTGGAGCGGCATTGGCCGGACAGCGTGCCGCAGGTGATTTGCCGCGAGGGCGAGATTCGGCAGGTAATGGCGAACCTTATCAGCAATGCGATTGATGCAATGCCCAGCGGCGGAAAGCTGCGCTTGACGGTAGACCCGGGACCTCGCGGCGTACAGATTGAGATTGCAGATACCGGCGCGGGAATTCCAACAGAGGTGCGCGGAAAGATTCTGGAGCCGTTCTTCACTACCAAGGGGCGCAACGGAACGGGACTGGGACTATCCATCAGCACGGAAATCATTGCGCGCCACGGCGGTACGCTGTACTTTGATTCGATAACCAGCGGCGCGGGGGCCACAGGCAGCCGCTT
>NZ_JBZYWK010000020.1:0-85230 GCF_059115385.1 Occallatibacter sp. FHG110214_02
AGAACCCCCACCCCCCCCCCCCCGAATATCCTGAATTTTCGCATTTAACTTTATTATTTACAGTTATATAGGCGAAAATAATAAGGCCAGAATATCGCCCATTCTTGCACACATAAAGGTGCAACCCCCGAAAATCCCATCAGGAAACAAACGAGATACACTAAAGCTTCGTACCCACAAACAAGCTAAGAGCTAGAAGCTAGCAGCTAGGAGCTGTACCCCATGTCCCTCGAAGCCCAAATCAGCCAACTCACCATCGTCGCCATGAAGGCCCACGACGCCGAGCGCACCGGCACCCTCCGCCTCATTAAAACGGCCCTCAAGAACAAAGAGATCGACAAGCGCGCCCCGCTCACCGAGGCAGAGGAGCAGCAAACCCTCGCCACCATGATTAAGCAGCGCCGCGACTCCATCGAGCAGTTCACCAAGGGCAACCGCCCCGAACTGGCCGCCAAAGAAGCCGCCGAAATCACAGTGATTGAGGAGTTCCTCCCCAAAGCCCTAGACGAAGCCGGTCTGCAGGCCATCGTCGCAGAAGCCGTTTCAGCCCACGAAGCAGCAACCGGCGCCAAGCCCGGCCCCAAAGAAATGGGCCCCATCATCAAGGCTGTCCAGGCCAAAATCCAGGCCAGTGGCCTCCGCGCCGAAGGCAAGCTAGTCAGCGACGCCGTAAAAGCCGCCCTCGCCAACTAAGCCACACATCACCCAAAACAAAAGGCCCGGACGATTCGTCCGGGCCTTTTGCATTCCCACAATCTTCAGGTGCTCCATGTCTCCCGATTTTGGAGACATGGGATAACCACAAAAGCCAGCACCTTCACCAACAAGCTAAGAGCGAATAGCTAGAAGCTAATAGCTGCCCTTTCACTTCCCCGCCGCCTCAATCAACTTCTGCAGCGCCGGCAGAAAATCAAACT
The DNA here is from genome assembly GCF_059115385.1 of Occallatibacter sp. FHG110214_02. Classification (NCBI taxonomy): domain Bacteria; kingdom Pseudomonadati; phylum Acidobacteriota; class Terriglobia; order Terriglobales; family Acidobacteriaceae; genus Occallatibacter; species Occallatibacter sp. FHG110214_02. Next base: position 918 of record NZ_JBZYWK010000020.1, read on the forward strand.
TCACCAGCCCGGAAGGCTTCTTAGCATCCTCAATCAGAGCCAGCTTCGCATCCTTCCATCCCGTCGGCGGAGCCGCATCGTCCTCAAGATACTCCAGCGCTTCCACGCCCGCCGAACCCAGCGCACCAAACTGTGTAGCCCGAGTCGCCTGGTCATTCAGCCGAACTCTCTGCACAGCCAAAGCGGCAACTTCAGGCCCAGCCGTCTGCCAGCTCACAAACTGCGCCTTCAGCCGCTGAATCGCCAGCTTCCGCTCGGCACCCTTGCCGCTTATAGCCGTATCCACCTGCGCCGCAATCTCCTCCCGCGACGCCGGATCTTCCACAACCGCATCCACCATCCGGTCGAAAGAAGTCAGCCGGTCTGTATGCTGCACATGCGCGCGCTCACCAAGGTTCGTCGGCTCCAGCACGCTGGCATACAGCTCCAGGTCCTTGTTCTCCTTACCCGCCAAACTCCGCCTTAGCTTCTGCGGCCCCGAGATGTGCGTAAGCCCCACATCTTCCAGCTCCAGTGAAGTAATCTGCAGCCGCCGGTACATATCCTTCACATCCGTATCCGACTGCGGCGACCAGAACCGCTCCGCCACCGACAACATGCGTGGCCAAATGCGCGAGTCCGAAGTCTCAGGATTGATATGTTCGCCCCACATCGTCACTTCGCCGCCCAGAATCAGCCTCTGCTGTTCCGCCGTCAACGTAGTATTCGACGGAATCGGGTCCGAAAGGAACATCATCTCGTTCGTCTTCTGGTGGTCCAGGTAATACGGAGCCGAAAGAATCCCCGTATACCCCTGCGCCGCGCCCTCGCCCAGCGACTTCTCTCCGCGCCAGCTCTGAATCATGATGTCCTTCGGCAGCGTCGGCTGCAGAATCTCATCCCAACCCATCATCTTCTTGTTGTGCTTCGTCAAAATCGGTAGCAGCCGCGTGTTGAAATACGCCTGCAACTCCTCCGGCTTCTGGAAGCCCTTCTTATCCATGAAAGCCTTGATGCGCGGATTCTCCAGCCAGCCCTTGCCCTTCGTCTCATCGCCGCCAATGTGGAAATAGGCATCCGGGAAAATTGCCGCCATCTCGCCAATAAAGCGGTCGAGAAACACAAACGTCTTCTCGTTGGAAGGATCAAGCTCCGCCTGCGGAATCCCAAACCCTTCCGGCATCTCCTTGATGTCCTCGCCCGCGCCAATCTCTGGATACGCCAGCAGCCAGCTCGACGTATGCCCCGGCACATCAAACTCAGGCACCACGCGAATTCCCCGCGCCCGCGCATACTCCACAATGTGCCGCATCTCATCCTGCGTGTAATACAAGCCGTCGCTTGCCACTTGCGTAAACCGCGGATACAGCTTGCTCTCCGCGCGGAACCCCTGGTCGTCGCTCAGATGCCAGTGAAAGACATTCAGCTTGGCAATCGCCATCCCATCCAGCGTCCGCTCAATCATTGAAATCGGCTCAAAGTGCCGCGAAACATCAAGCATGAACCCACGCCACGGAAACCGCGGAGCATCATCAATCGTCACCGCAGGCAGCCAGCAAGCGCTGCCCGTAGGCTCCGCAAGCTGCAAAAACGTCTCAAAGCCGTGCATCGCTCCCACATCGGTAGCTGCGCTCAACTCCACGCTTCCATCCGTTACTGTGAGCTTGTAGCTCTCGTCCTCATTCAGACCCTGCACAACCGCGCCCGGCCCTGCCACATGAACCACAAACGGGTGCCCCGCCTTCGCATCTGGATGCGCATGGAAACCATAAAGCGAGCGCCGCACTCCGCCGCACTGCCGGTCCAGCCGGTCAATAAATCGCCCCGCCGCCGCATCCAGGCGCGCATCATGCTGTCCTTCTAAAAGGATGTTGAACTGGTCATCCACCACAAATTTGCCCGTCCCCGGCTGTACAGAACGCGGCAGCGGCATCACGTGGAGCGCCGGAGCCTGCGCATTCGCAAAAGCAGCAGCGGAAACAAGCAACGAAGCAACAAATCCCGTCGCGCCGGTAAACGAACGGCGACAGGGCAGAGAACTGGTCATACGAAACATGTATCCCTCAGGTGTGGCAGAAGTTGCCAGAGAATCAGGTGCGGAATTCCCCAAAAGAATAACAGGCCAATCACGCCCCCATCTCCAAATCTGGAGATGGAGACAGCACTCCCGCTACCCGTCTTCTATTCCATGCCGCTTTAAAACAGCTCGTTCCCCGTATTCGGAAGATGCTTCAACAACCCCAGCTCACCGACCACGCGCTCCAGCTTATGCCGAGTCTGCGGATCAGGCGGCACAAGCGGCAACCGGACAGTATCGTTCGTCTTGCCCATCAGGTTCAGCACCGTTTTCACCGGCGAAGGGTTGGAATCCCAGAAGTTCGCTTCAAACAGCCGCGTATAGCGCCGTTCAATCTCGCGAGCCTGCGTCCAGTCATTCAGCAGGGCAGAGCGCACCATGCGCCCAACCTCTGCCGGAGCCTCGTTGGAAGCCACGCTGATAAGCCCATTCGCTCCTGCGGCAATCGCCGCCAGCGCCAGCCCATCATCGCCGGAGAAAACTTTGAACTCCCGCGGCAACAGATGCACAAGCTGCTTAATCTGCTCTACCCTGCCGCTAGCTTCCTTAATCGCCTGGATATTCGGAGCATCGCCAGCCAGCCGCGCCACCGTCTGCGGCTCAAGATTCGCCGCCGTCCGTCCCGGCACGTTGTACAGGCACACCGGCAGCGGAGACAGCTCCCGCGCCAGCGCCAGAAAGTGCTGATACTGCCCTTCCTGCGAAGGCTTGTTGTACCAGGGATTGGAAGTAAGCACCGCAGCCACACCCGGCACCGTACGCAGCTTCGCCGCCAGATTCAGCACTGCCCGCGTCGAGTTGTGCGAGCACCCAGCCCACACCGGCACGCGCCCGCCCGCAGTTTCCACCACAACGCGAATCACATGCAGCCACTCGTCTTCGTCAAGCGTCGCTGCCTCACCTGTAGACCCGCAAGCCACTATGAAATCAATACCGGAGTCAACCTGCCAATGAACCAGCGCCCGAAGCGCCTCGTCGTCCACTGAGCCATCCACCCGGAAGGGCGTAACAATCGCTGTACCGCAACCTGTCGTTTCCATGACAGCCCAGTTTATAACGTCATGCGAATCCCGGAGTTTTCCACACCCAATCTTCTCTGCCGCTTAACCGGATTTGCGCCGCTAATTCTCCGTAGGCCGCTCCACATGCTCCACCACAATCGACTCCACCGGAGCCTTCGACGGTTCCAGCTTCAACCCAAGCTGCTCCTGCAGTGCGGTGAAAATCGACGGGCCTGTATCATCCCCCGAGCCCTGATTTTCCTGCGGCGACCACTTCAGATCGACTTCGTATTTCCCCGTTAACCCAGTCTTATCCACAATAATGCGACCCACGTTGTTGGACAGGCTGAAGGCCATGGATGCAATCTCTATTGCTTGTCCTTTCATGTACTCTTCTTTGCCGCCAAAGCCGATGGAATAGCCCCCGTTCGCGTCAGGCGCGGCTGGCTTCAGCTTCGAGCCGCCCTTGGCCACCACCAGTTCATAGACGGGAAGCACCTTGGTGTCGTGATGAACCTTCAGATGGAGGCGGTCCGCCAGAATCGCCTGCAGCATCTGTGCATGCTGTTTGTTCCGTTCCTCACGAGACAGCTTCTTGAGTGCCGCAGCCGTCTCGGCATCCATCTTGGCCTGGACATCGAACTTATCGCTATCCGCCCAGCCGGGTAATCCCTCAATCTGGTCCTCAAGAATCAGGTTGTAGGCATTCATCAGGAGTGAGCGAACCGTGCTCCCTTTTGTCGTGAAGCTGTCGTCGTTGGTTTGCCACATCATGCCGTTATCCATCTTGGATGGATGAATGGCAACAGCCTCATATTCGAATGTCTTTGCGCTATCCTGCGCCGCCGGAGCAGCAGCAGCCTGCGCAGATAACAGCGGCATGACAAGAAGTAAACACGCCGCCAACAAGCTCCAGCGATACGCCTTCAACACAGCAACCAAACCGGGCATCCCGCATATCCCCCACGCGTGAATTTGCGTCAATACGTCCAGTGCAATGACGAAACGGATGCCTAATTGTAATGAAAGAAAAGCAAAAGGCCGAGGAGTTATCCCCGGCCTGCCTGTTCCAAATTAAGAATTCCTACAGCTTGTCAAAGACCTCGCGGAAATCCCACGCTCCCGACTTCTGATGCGCCAGCCACTCCGCTGCCCGCACCGCACCCAGCGCAAACCCGCGTCGGTTACTCGCGTCATGCCGCAGCTCAATCACATCCACGTCGCTCTTGGCCTTCACAATATGCTCGCCATTCGCATCGCCCACGCGCTGCGCGTCTACGCGAATCTCCGTACCCGGATGCGCCGCCTGCAGAATCTCCTTCAGGGTAAGAGCCGTTCCCGAGGGCGAATCCAGCTTGGACGTATGATGCGTTTCTTCAATCGAAAACTCATATCCATCCAGTTTCGCCAGCTCTTCCGTCAGACGGAAAAACTTCTGCACGCCAATCGAAAAGTTGGTGCCGTAGAGCAGTGCTCCACCGCGTGCCGTCTTCGCGCGCATCTCGTCGAGAGCCGCATACCATCCCGTCGTGCCCACAACAATCTTGCCGCCCAGTGCCAGCACCGCGCGAATATTCAGCATCGCCGCATCCGCATTGGTGAAATCAATCACCGCATCCACACCGGCCAGCGTCGGAGCCGTAATCGCTGCCGCATCGTGATTCTCCTTGAAGTCCAGCACGCGCACGCTATGTCCGCGCTCCCGCGCAACCTCTGTCACCAGACTGCCCGTCTTGCCCTTGCCCAGCACGAGAAACAACATAAGAACAGCTCCTAGCTATTAGCTTTTAGCTCTTAGCCCACCTTACAAGGGCTAAGAGGCTGCGTTTTCTTCGGAAGCCGCGACCTGCACAATCCAGCTAATAGCTAGAGGCTAAGAGCTAAAAGCTGCCTTCCGCGCTTCCACATCAAACACATTTGGATCAGGATTCTGGAAGAACGCAGCATGCAGCGAGCGCACCGCCTCATCCGCATCATCCTCTTCAATCATGAAACTCATGTTGATTTCGCTCGCTCCCTGCGAAATCATCCGCACATTGATGTGCTTCACCGCATTAAATACCTGCGCCGCCATGCCGTTCTGTCCGCGAATATCCTCGCCAACCAGGCAGACCAGCGCTTTCTTGCCTTCATACTTCACATCAGCCAGCTTGCTCAGCTCAGCGGCAATCAGCGGCAGCTTGTCATTGGAATCCACCGTCAGCGAAACCGAAACCTCGCTCGTCGAAACCATATCCACCGGGCACTGATGCTTGTCGAAGATGGTAAAAATCTCCTTCAGATACCCATGCGTCATCAGCATGCGGCTCGCAACCACGTCGATAATGCTCAGCTTCTTCTTCACAGCAATCGACTTGAACGGGCTGCTGCAATGCGGCGCGACGGAGATAATCCGCGTGCCCTCATTCGTAGGATTCTTGCTGTTCAGCACCAGCACCGGGATATTCTTCTTCACCGCCGGCAGAATCGTCGCCGGGTGCAGTACCTTCGCACCAAAGTAAGCCAGCTCGGCAGCCTCTTCAAAGCTGATAACCTTCACCCGCAGCGCATCCGGAGCCACCCGCGGGTCCGTCGTCATAATGCCATCCACATCCGTCCAGATTTCGATGGCTTCCGCATTCAACGCCCCGCCAATCAGCGCCCCGGTAAAGTCTGACCCGCCGCGTCCCAGCGTCGTCGTAATTCCGGCTTCATTGGAGCCAATAAACCCGCCCATCACCGGAACCTTGTCCGCATTCACCAGCGGCCGCAGCTTTTCTTCCGCGCGCTTTTCAATCGCCGCGTCTATCGGAATTGCCTTCTGAAACTGCGAATCCGTAATTACAATCTGCCGCGCATCCGCAGCTTCCGCATGGATGCCGCGCTCACGAAACGCCGCCGCAACAATACGGCTCGAAAGCCGTTCCCCATGCGCCACAATTAAATCCGAAATGCGAGGCGTAAGCTCCAGGATCGCCGCCAGCCCGCGCAGCACTTCATCCAGCGAGTCGAACTTCGCATCAATCCACGCCTGCAGCTCCGCAATCGTGGCCGTATCCTTCACCAGCGCGGCAGCCGTATCGCGATGCCGCGACCGCAGCCGCGAGCTGATTGCCAGTGCGCCTTTCTTATCGCCCGCAGCCGCGCACGAACCGGCACGCAGCAACTGGTCGGTGACCTTCGCCATCGCGCTCACAACAACAACTGGTTTCTTACCCGCCGCCACACGTCCCGCCACAATGGCGGCAGTGCGCTCGATGGCCGCCGGATCTTCCACGGACGTGCCGCCAAACTTCATCACCACCAGACTCATGCGCGCTTTCTCTTTTCCAAGGTCAAAACAAATGAGTGCCCCACGTCCGTGTTCTCGGACGTGGGATAACTATGCCTTTGCGGCAACTTCCGCCACTGGTTCCAACTTGCCCAGGCTCGCCAGCAGTTCCGCGTTCAGAATCGCCGCACCCGCAGCCCCGCGAACCGTATTGTGCGAGAGCACCGTGAACTTCCAGTCAAGCAGACCGCAAGGCCGCAGCCGGCCAACCGTCACAGCCATCCCGCGTCCGCGATTGCGGTCCAAACGAGGCTGAGGCCGGTCCTCCTGCGGAGCCCACTCAATCGGCTGCTCCGGAGCCATCGGCAAATCCTGCCCCTTCAGCGGCTGGAACTCCGCCCACGCCGCCAGAATCTCCTCGCGCGTCGCCTTCTTCTTCAACTGAATCGAGACAGACTCCGTATGCCCATCCTCAACCGCCACGCGATTGCAATGCGCGCTCATACCCGCCTCAAGCGGAGAAACCGTCGCGCCGGAGAGCTTGCCCAACAGCTTCAGCGTCTCCTCCTGCATCTTCTCTTCTTCATTCTTGATGAAGGGAACCACGTTGCCCAGGATGTCCATCGAAGGCACGCCCGGATACCCCGCGCCGCTCACCGCCTGCATCGTCGTCACAAAAATCTTTTCAATGCCGAAGCGCTCTTCCAGCGGCTTCAACGCCAGCACCAGCCCAATCGCCGAGCAGTTCGGGTTCGTCACCATGTACCCGCCGCTTTCCTTGCGCCACGGCTGCTCCTCGATGAGATGCAGATGGTCCGCATTCACCTCGGGAATCACCAGCGGCACATTCGGAGTCATGCGGAAGGCGCTGGAGTTGGAAACAACCGCGCAGCCCGCTTCGGCAAACTTCGGCTCCATCTCTTTCGCAATGTCCGAGTCGAGCGCCGCAAAGATAATCTTCGGTGCGCCGGTTGGCTCCGCGGGCGAGACGCGCATCTGCGCAATCCGCTCCGGCAGCGGCGTGTCGAGCTTCCACTTTGCCGCCTCGCCATACAGCTTGCCGCTCGAGCGGTCGCTCGCCGCAAGCCATGTCACTTCAAACCACGGATGGTTCTCAAGCAGTTGAATAAACCGCTGGCCGACCATGCCGGTCGCGCCCAGAATGCCGATTGGATATTTGTTTTGCATGGTAGTTGTGTAAACACTCCAGTGTACAGGGAAGTGCAGGGAACAAGCACCTCTATGTGCAAGGAATAGAAAACTAAAGGCCGCGAACGGGGAATCGCGGCCTGTGAATGGAGAAGAGAAGCGGAAATCTACCGATATCCCGCCGGATAAACGGCAGCCGAGCAACTCTCGCCAACCACCGTCATCCATTCGCGCACATACCAGCGTTTCACAATCCCGTTGAGAACGTAGGGGTCAGTCTTCGCAAACTTCTCGGCAGCTTCTCCCGTCTCACCCTTGAAAAGAAACACGGACATGTCAGCCGGATTTGCCAGCGCCCCGGCAATCATCAGGTCGCCGTCATTGCTGGCATTCCACGCCTGCGTGAGATGCGCGTCACGAAACTCCCCACGCCGCTCCAGATAATCCTTCTCAAGCTCGTAAAACAGCAAAAAATGCTTCATAGCTTTTCCTGACCCCTGATCTCTGAAACCTGATCCTGTTACATCGCTTTCAGCACAGCGTCCGCAAACTGCGAAGTGCTCGCCTTGCCGCCCACATCGCGCGTCAGCGTCTTTCCTTCGGCATAGACAGTTTCCAGAGCCTTCTGCACTTTCTCCGCCGCGTCCGTTTCGTTCAGGTGATGCAGCATCAGAACCGCCGACTGCAACAGAGCCGTAGGATTCGCAATATCCTTGCCCGCAATATCCGGCGCCGAGCCATGCACCGCCTCAAAGATCGCGCAATCCACGCCAATGTTCGCGCCCGGCACCAGCCCAAGGCCGCCCACAAACGCCGCGCAAAGGTCGCTCACAATATCGCCGTAGAGGTTTTCCAGCAGCAACGTGTCGTACTGGTAAGGATTCATCACAAGCTGCATGCAGGTGTTGTCGATAATGTGCTCCGCATACTGCACATTCGGAAATCTCTCTGAAACCTTCCGAGCACACTTCAAAAACAGCCCATCGGAGAGCTTCATGATGTTCGCCTTGTGAATCGCATGAATCTTTTTGCGCCCATGCTTCTGCGCATAGTCAAAGGCAAACTCCGCAATACGCGTCGAACCCTTCTCCGTAATCACCTTTATGCTCTCGACCACGCCCGGAACCACCTCGTGCTCGATGCCAACGTACAAGTCTTCGGTATTCTCGCGAACAATAATCAGGTCCACGTTCGGATAGCGAGTCTCAAGCCCCGGCAGATTCTTAATCGGACGGAAGTTCGCAAACAAATCGAACTTCTTGCGCAGAGTCACGTTAATGCTCTTAAAGCCGCCGCCTATCGGAGTCGTCACCGGCCCTTTTAGAGCCACCTTGTTCCGTTCAATCGACTCGTAAAGCTCAGCAGGAATGTACTCGCCATGAATCTCGTAAGCTTCCGCACCCGCCGCATACCGCTCCCACTCAAACTTCACGCCGGTCGCTTCCAGAATCCGAACAACCGCCTGCGAAACCTCAGGCCCAATCCCATCTCCGGGAATCAACGTAACCTTATGCGCCATAAAAGCAGTCCTTAGCTCCTAGCTTCTAGCTCTTAGCTTTGCCGCCCTTCGCTCATGCTCATATCCACGTTCTACCGGGATGAGCTAAAAGCTAGGAGCTAACAGCTAAAAGCTGTTTTTTACTTCTTCTTTGCCCTGTTTCCGTCCAACAACCCTTCCAGCTCTTCTTTAAACTCGCGCACATCCTTGAAATCACGGTAAACAGAAGCAAACCGAATGTACGCGACCGTATCCAGTCCCTTGAGATGGCTCATAATCAGCTCGCCAATCTCACGCGTCGAGCGCTCCCGCTCCGGCGCATCCACCAGGAAGGTCTCCGAGGCATTCACAATCTCTTCCAGCTTCGACAAAGCAACCGGACGCTTCTCGCAGGCACGCAGCAACCCGCTCAAAATCTTCTGGCGGTCAAAGCGCTCGCGCCGACCGTCCTTCTTCACCACCATGTAGGGAATCTCGTCGATGCGCTCATACGTGGTAAAGCGCCGTCCGCAGCTCTCGCACTCGCGCCGCCGGCGAATCGAATCCGCCTCTTTGCTCTCGCGCGAGTCCACCACCTTGTCCTGGGCAAATCCGCAATAGGGACATTTCATCTTGCGTTGATTCTAAATGCCTCTGCCCGCGAACCGTCCCGGAGCACCATCACAACGCTTCATGCCCGCAAAGCACAGGCGGCGGAGTGCTTAGACTCCGCCGCCTGTGCCGTACCCAATTGCAGTACCGCTTAGCTCATCTGGAACTGCACCAGGATGCCTTCCAGGTCATTTGCCAGGTGAGAAAGGCTCTTGCAAGCGGAGGTGTTATCCGCCGCCACTTGCGCGTTTTCAATCGAGAGCTTGGAAATCAGCTCCGCTCCGCCGGCAATCTCTCCAGCCGCCGCAGTCTGTTCGGTCACCGCCGCGGAAATCTGCTGAATCATCGCGTCCATTTCGCCAGAGGAGCTGATGATGGAGGACATGCCATCCTGTGCACGCTGCGTGGCCTTGATGGAAGCTTCGACTTCGCCGCTGCTCGCTTCCATCATTCGGGATGCCTCATCCGTTTCCTGCTGAATATTCCGGATGGTGCCGGCAATCTCCTCGGTTGCGGATTTGGTGCGCTCAGCCAGACGCCGCACTTCGCCTGCAACCACGGCAAACCCGCGTCCCTGCTCACCCGCTCGGGCTGCTTCAATGGTCGCGTTCAGGGCCAGCAGGTTGGTCTGCTCACTAATCTCCTGAATCGTAGTGACAACCGCGCCAATCTCCTCGGAGCGTTTCGCAAGCGCGCGCATCTTCTCCACGGTCTGCTCTGTCGAGGCAGATAGCCGCGACATGGTAGCTGCAATCTCCTGCATCACCGCGCCGCCATCAGAGGCGTTGTTTGCCGATTCCCGGCTGGAGTTGCTGGCGCTCGTCAGGTTGCGGCCAATCTCTCCAATCGTTGCGGTCATTTCCTGCGATGCGGCTGCAATCTGCTGTGTTTTCTGCGACTGGCTCTGCGCATTGCCGCCTGCCTGTTCCGACCGCGCGCTCAGTTCCAGCGCCGCGGAAGAAAGTGTCTCCGTGCCCGTGGAAATGGACTTCATCACATCGCGCATGGCCTCGGCGCAATGGTTTAAGTCAATAACCAGTTTTCCAATCTCGTCCTTGCCCAGAGGCTCCAGCTGCACGCGCAGGTCCTTGTTGGCCACGCGAGTCAGCGCCGAGCAAACCTGCTGCAGCGGCGGCACAATCAGGCGGTGCAGGAAGATGCCAATCGCCATGCCCAGCATGACGCCGCCCGTTGCCAGAACCACCATGAAGGTGCGGCTGGAGTGATAAATCTGCATTGCACTGTCAACAAAGTCCTTGGCGTCCGTCTCCTTAATCGCCACAAGGCTGTTGAGAGCGTTTTCCATCGCATCGGCTTTCTGCCGCCCAAGCCCAAACGAAAGCTCAACAGAATCGCGCCTCTGGGAAAGCTGGTCTTTCGCTGCCAGATCCAGAATCTGCTGCTCAACCGCCTTCCGCTCTTTCCATGCCTCATCAATTTGAGCCAGCAGGGCCTTGCCGCGCTCGGTATAGATAAGCGGGCGCGCTTCTTCCAGTTGTTTGTCTACATTGTCCTGAAATTCGAGAAGTCCGCTCCGGTACTTTTCACGCTCTTCCGGAGAGCTGGCAAGAAGCAGATTCTTTTCCGCACGCGCCATGCTGACCAGCTCGATGGCTGTTTGTTTCAGGTGCACAATGCCGAGTGTTTCCTTGTTGTAAGACGTCGAGGTCATATCGGCAATCCGGCCCATGTTGTAAATTCCCATGTAGCCAACGAGAGCCGTAATCAGGCTGACTAAGGCAAAGGCGATTGCCAGTTTGGTTCCGACTTTCAAATCGTATAGCGCTTTCATGACTCTTTTTCTCCCAGGAAGAGTTAGGTTGCTGGCGTCACAAGCAGAGGGCTTCTGAACCGGCGGTGACGCATATTGTTGTGGGCGAACGTGCGAGGGGGAGCCCTGTCCGCGGCTTGCGGAACAGGGACACCCCAAAATCCACTGGATATGTAGCGTCGATATCGGCGAGTCAGCCGGATTAGTGAAAGCTCATGGACGATTCAGCGGCTTCTAAGCGCCGAACCGGAACTCGCGGAGAGAAAGGCCAATTTTTAAAAAGGATGTGACTTTCAGAAAGCGCATGGCGCCTTGGGAAAAGATAGAGAAGCAGCAGATAGGAATACGGAGATATGCTGCGCACCCACCTGGGCACGCAGCATCGTTTTTAGCTCAAAAACTCTGCAATCGCTGCCACTACCGTCTGCTGTTCTTCTTCGCGAATCTCTGGAAAAATAGGCAGCGCCAGCACTTCCCGCGCTGCGCGTTCCGCTTCAGGGAAATCGCCTTCGCTATAGCCCAGCGACTGCAGCGCCGCCTGCAAGTGCAGAGGCACAGGGTAGTAAATCTCCGACCCAATCTTCCGGCTGGTCAAAAACTCCCGCAGCGCATCCCGCTTCGGCGTCCGAATCACATACTGGTGCCACACATGCCGCGCACCCTGCGCCTCAAACGGCAACACCACGCCATTTCGCGGATATGGCCCTGCCTCCGCCAGCCCCGTCGAGCGAAACAGCGAGTCATACCGCTCTGCCGCTGCACGCCGAGCCTCGTTCCATCCATCAATATGCTTCAGCTTGACGGAAAGTACAGCCCCTTGAAAACCGTCCATTCGGGCATTCCAGCCCACTTCATCGTGGTAGTACCGCCGCCGCATCCCATGCTGACGCAGCATCTGCGCCCGCTCGGCAATCTCATCGGAATTGGTGGTAACCATTCCCGCATCGCCTGCCGCGCTCAAATTCTTTGTGGGATAAAAGCTGAATGCTGCTGCATCGCCCAGTCCGCCGGCCTTCACGCCGTTCCACTCCGCGCCCCAGGCCTGTGCCGCGTCTTCGACGAGCTTTAACCCGCGTTCCCGCGCCAGCGCATCAAATGCGGTCCAATCCACACACTGCCCATAAAGGTGTACCGGCAACATGGCCTTTACGCCTTCGCCGCGCCCGCTTTGCAGCACCACGCGCACCGCGCTCGGATCAAGATTGAAGTGAACCGGCTCAATATCCGCCAGCACCGCCTTCGCTCCGGCCCGCAAAATCGCGCTTACCGAAGCAAAAAAGCTGAACGGTGTAGTCACCACGGCATCACCCGGCCCAACTCCCGCAGCCGCCAGCGCCAGCCAAAGCGCATCTGTTCCGGAGGCGCACCCAATCCCGTGCTTCACGCCAAGCTGCGCCGCCCCGGCCTTTTCAAACTCCGCCACGGCACCGCCCAGAATGAACTGCCGCGAATCCAGCACGCCCGTCAGCGCTTCCAGCAGCTCCTCACGCAGTGGAGCATACTGCCGTTCTAAATCCAGCATCGGTACAGGCACATTCTTCGCAGCAGACGTCATAGGCACACCGGAAACTTCTTTCACCTCTTCATCCTAGCAGCGGCTTTGCCACCCTGGTCCGCATCCCGCAACCCCTGCTTAACCACACATTTCCGCTCACCTTGCAACCTTAAGCAGTTGAAAACCATCCAAAACCACTATATTGTTGTCCCATTGCGGGAATTTCCGATCTCGGGCCTTCCGGCGTCGGCCCCGCTCCCATTGTTTCTATACGGAAAGACAACAAGCACCACCAACCCGAAGAGGAAGCAGGAGATCGGCACACATGGAAAATAAGCCGGCACAAAATATTCAGGACACCTTCCTGAACACGGTCCGCAAGGACAAAACCCCCATCACCATTTACCTTGTCAGCGGAGTTAAGCTCACCGGAAAGATCCGCTCCTTTGACAAGTATTCCGTACTGCTGGAAAACAACAGCCAGGAGCAGCTGATCTTCAAGCACGCCATCTCAACCGTTGTGAGCAGCCGTAACGTGATGCATTCCGACCATCGCGCTCCCGCAGCTCATGCCGGAGTCGGCCCGGCCTCCGTGCCAGCCGCACCGGCCAGCGGAGCCGTTGCCGTTGGCAGTTGAAGAGAACCGGCGCGCCCTGTCTAAGCACACCAGCCCGGAACGCGCCATTTTGGTTGGGGTTGATTTTCCCCTCCGCTTGCCTAGCAAGCGCACCGGATCAGCCGGAGCGCGCGTAGCTCTGCGTGTCGATGATGCCCACCTCGATGCGCAGGAGCCAACGTCTGTTCCCGCCTCCACCCCTCACTCTCTCGATGCAGAGGAATCTCTCGCCGAATTCCGCGAGCTTGTCCTCAGCGCCGGCGGAGAAATTGTTGCTGAGCTGACTCAGCGCCGCCAGCGTCCCGACCCCGCTACGCTCATCGGTCCCGGCAAGCTGGAAGAGCTCTCCGGCATCGCCGCCTCCGCAGAGGCCGACCTCATCCTCTTCGACCACGACCTCAGCCCCACGCAGCTCCGCAACCTGGAAGCTGCGCTGCCCTCCCGCGTTCTCGATCGAACCCAGCTCATCCTCGATATCTTCGCCCGCCACGCTCGAACCCGCGAAGGCCAGTTGCAGGTGGAGCTCGCCCAGCTTGAATACATGCTCCCGCGGCTCACCGGACGCGGCAAAGCCATGTCTCAGCTAGGCGGCGGCATCGGTACCCGAGGCCCCGGAGAAACCCAGCTTGAAACCGACCGCCGCCGCATTCAGCGCCGCATCGACCACCTCAAGCAGAACCTCGAAGACGTCCGTCGCGTCCGTCGCCAGCAGCGCCAGCGCCGTGAAGCCGTTCCCGTGCCAACGGTGGCCCTCGTCGGCTACACCAACGCCGGCAAAAGCACGCTCTTCAACCGCCTTACCGGAGCCCACGTCCTCTCGTCCTCACGCATGTTCGCCACGCTCGACCCGAAGCTTCGCGCCATCGAGCTCCCCAGCCGTCGCAAAGTCCTGCTGTCCGACACGGTAGGCTTCATCCGTAATCTGCCCCACACGCTCGTCACCAGCTTCCGCGCCACGCTGGAAGAGGTGCAGCAGGCCGAAGTCCTTCTCCACGTCCGCGACTCCGCCAGCACCTACGGGGAAGAGCAAAAAGCGCAGGTGGAAAAAGTCCTCGGCGAGCTCGAAGCCCTGACCAAGCCCCGCATTGAAGTTCTTAACAAAATTGACCTGCTCGACATCCCGGCCCGAGAAGCTCTCTCGCACCGCCTGGCAGCCAGTCCGAAAGGAGAAGGCGCGGTGGCGCTCTCCGCTAGAACAGGGGAGGGAACCGAAGCCCTCTTCGCCGCCATCGACCAGGCGCTGCACTCTGACCTGCTCTTGGAAGCTGAATTCCGCATCCCGCAGCACGAAGGCGCCGTCCTGGCAGCCATTGAAGCGGGCATGGTCATCCATAGCCGCCGCTACGAAGGGAACATCGTCTATCTCACCGTTACCGGCCCAGCCAGCCTGGTAGGCCGCTACCGGGCCTTCCGCATACGCCCCACCGCAAAATCGCAAAACGAGTTATAATAAATTCTGGTCGTTGAATTTAGACTTGGTTTTCTTGCCTGTTCCCGGTTATACGCCTGACTCGCAATCAACTCCACTTGAGTTCCGCGATACATCATCACCAGGTAGGAGATTTTTATGGAACAGGGTACTGTGAAATGGTTTAACGATGCCAAGGGCTTCGGCTTTCTGAGCCGCCCCAATGGCGAAGACGTCTTCGTGCACTTCTCGGCAATTCAGACGAACGGCTTCCGTTCGCTCCAGGAAGGTCAGGCTGTTCAGTTCGATGTGGTCAAGGGACCCAAGGGCTGGCAGGCAGAGAACGTTCGCGCTCTCTAAGCCGCAAGCGCACAAGCAGTAAAGAACGGGAAGAAGCCTTCGGGTTTCTTCCCGTTTTGCATTTAGGCTCAATATCAGGGAAGGACGCGAAAGCGTAAGGAGTAACAATTAGTTACTACCCGAGCGCGCTTTTGCTGTACCCTGCACCCTGTCCCCTGTACCCTGTTGTTGTGAGCGACAAGGTCAAAACTCCCCCCTCTATCATCACCCTTGCTTCGCGCGAGGTCTATCGCAACCACTGGATGCGTGTCCGCGAAGACGACATCCTGCGCTCGAATGGCAAAAAAGGCATCTATGGCGTGGTGGACAAGGACGACGGCGCCATCATTGTGCCCATCGACACGTCCTCCAACCCGGCCCGCGTCTGGCTAGTCGAGCAATACCGCTACACCATCCAGGAGCGGGCCATAGAGCTGCCGCAAGGCGGTTGGGAGATGGAAATTGACAACCCCGAAGAGCTGGCCCGCGGCGAATTAAAAGAGGAACTGGGCCTGAACGCTGAGCACATGACCTACCTCGGCTATCTCTGGATTGCCTATGGCTTCACGCGCCAGAAGCACCACGTCTTCATCGCCACCGGCCTGACGGCCGCCGAGAAAGACCCCGACGAAGAAGAGCACGACCTCGTAGTCCTCTCCATGCCCATCGAAGAGTTCGAGCAGAAGATGCTGGACGGCACGATTCGCGACAACTGCACCCTGTCCGCCTGGGGAATGTACAAGATGTGGAAAGAAAAGCAGGAAGCAGGGAAGTAGGAGCAAGGGAGAATGGCGAAAACTGGGTGCCCCATTCGCCCGCGCTTTTGCGGGCGGGTGGGATATCTATAAGTCTTCTATAGCTTTTGTCGTTTATCTAAAACCCTGCCCCCTACACCCTGCTCCCTGCCTTTAAGCCTTCCGAAACCGCCCCCAGGCTGTAACCGCCAGCAGAATTACAATTCCCAACCCCACAGCCTGCGCAATCCAAAACACGGGCGAACTCTGTGTAGGCGCAATCTTGCTGAGAAAATCCACCTTCTGAAATGACTGCACGACCAGCACAAAGACATTCAGTTCCAGCGCCACGGCTACGGCGGTCAAAAACAACCCGCGCTTCGTCCTGCTGCCGCTTACCGCAATTGCAATCAGCAGCGCAATCAGCGAGAGCACGCCGATAATAATTCCCGGCGTAATTCCCTTGAACGGAAACAGGAATCCCGTCACGTCCGTCAGGATGTTTGAGATAAAGAAGACCGGCGTCCAGATTGTGTGCTGCTTTTTGCCAATCAGTAAAAAGAGAACCAGGAACCCGGAAAGAATTCCAATCAGGCTCAGCACTACATGTATCCCGGTAAAGAGCCCCGTGCTTAATCCCAGAATCATGTGCAGTCTCCTTGTTTAGCTTTCCCGCCGAAGGGAAAACCAGACTACACGAGAACCCCCTGGCAAGCCACGAAAATCCACACAAAACAAAACGGCAGCACCCAAAAGGATGCCGCCGCTTTTCTGAAACCTGCTTCTATCGCTCCGCGATAGATACCCAATGCGTCGGATATTCCGGCCCCACATACTCCGCCCGCGGACGAATCAGCCGGTTGTCATCCAGTTGCTCAATCACATGCGCCGCCCAGCCGGCAATGCGGCTCACTGCAAAGATCGGCGTAAACAGGTCGATGTCAATTCCAAGCGTGGTGTACGTGGAAGCCGAATAAAAATCCACATTCGCATTCAGCTTCTTCTCGCGGTTGATATACAGCTCAATCGCCCGCGACATATCAAACCACTTCGAGTTGCCTGCGTCCTTGCCAAGCTGTTCGCTCATGCGGCGCAGGTGCGTCGCACGCGGGTCTTCCGTCTTGTACACGCGATGCCCAAAGCCTGAAACCTTCTGCTTCGCCGCCAGCATGGCCTTCACATACTCCACCGGGTCTGCGCCCTCGGCATCAATCTTCTGCAACAGGCGCATTACCGCTTCATTCGCGCCGCCATGCAGCGGCCCCTTCAGCGCGCCAATCGCGCCGGTCGTCGCGGAGTGAATATCAGAGAGCGTTGCCGCAATTACGCGAGCAGCAAATGTGGAAGCATTCAGCTCATGGTCGGCATGCAGAATCAGCGCAATGTCCAGGGTTCGCGTAGCTGTCTCGCTCGGCTTCACGCCATTCAGCATCCAAAGAAAATTCGCCGCATGCGTCAGCGACTTATCCGCCGCAATAATCTCTTTCCCCTTGCGGATGCGGTCATAAATCGCCACAATCATCGGAATCTGCGCCGTCAGCCGGAATGCCTTGCGCACATTCGCATCGTGCGTATTGTCTTTTTCGTCCGCGTCATAAAAGCTCAGCGCGGAAACTGCCGTGCGCAGAACCTCCATCGGCGTTCCATTCGCCGGCAGGCTCTTCAGCAGGTCAATAATCTTTGGGTCAATCTCGCGCGCCTCGGCCAGCTTCGCGGAAAAATCCTTCAATTCGGCAGCATTCGGCAGCCGCCCGTTCCACAGCAGGAAAGTGGTCTCTTCAAAGGTCGAGCTCTCCGCAAGCTCATGAATATCAATGCCACGATACGCCAGGACGCCGGCTTCTCCATCAATCCAGCAGATTCCTGAGTTAGCGGCAACAATGCCTTCCAGACCCTTTCCGGCGACAGCAGTAGACATATCGTTTGAACTCCTGATTTCGAGTTTGGGATAAAAATTTTCAGTGCCGCGGCGGAGGCGTACGAGCATAAGCGCCAGGGTTGCGGAGTAAATGGAGCAAATTCTTTATAGCGGAACGGTTCAACGCTTGTCACGAAACGTTGGCCCACGATGCGGGAAAAGGGAAAACAGGGAACAAGAGACCAAGGGAACGAGGGAACAATCAAGCACCGGAATCATCGCAACAGCGCCATCCTGACCGCGCCATTTCTCAGGCGAAGGAAAGGACTTGCTTTTGTTTTTGTTCTTGCGTTTGCCTTTGCTTTTCCCCTTGTCCCTTTTTCCCTCTGTCCCTTGTCCCTCCAAACCCCTTTCCCATCCGCTAAGATTCCACTAAACTACTCCCCAAACCAGCCTGCGCCGGTAACGTAAACATTTGTTCTACCATCGGCGTCTCATACGGCAGTGTGATCGATAACACGGCGGTTACAAACCGCCAGGGAGAGAATGAACGATTGCTATGACAGATCCACTGGACAATGCTCCTCGCGATTATTCCTCGGCTATGCTGGTTGCGCTGGCAGTTGCTCTTCTTGCCGGCGTCGGTAGCCTCATCTGGAACTACACTCTCAGCGGCAAGCTCGCTACCCAGCAGGCCGCACTTGCAGACGCCACTCACAAAAACACAGAGCTTGCCGCGCAGCTTCGCGAAACCAATGCCAAACTCCGCGTTACTGCAGACGAGCTAAGCCACTCCCTCGGCATTACGCAGCGCCAGATGGACACCCGCGCCCAGCAGATCGTCGCGCAGGAAGAGGCGGCCAACAAGCGTCTCGAAACAGAACAAAAGCAGACCGCGCAACAGGTCAGCGCCGTGCAGACAGATGTTTCTTCGGTCAAAACCGATGTAGGCGGCGTGAAAACCGACGTTGCCAAAACACAAACCGACCTCGCCGGAGCCATCACCCAGTTGCAATCCATGAAGGGGGACCTCAGCGACCATGCGAGCCTCATTGCCCGCACGCACGACGAGCTCGAAATCCTCAAGCACAAGGGAGACCGGAACTACTTTGAGTTCACCCTCAACAAAGGCGACAGGCAGCGCGTAGGCACCGTAACGCTGGAGCTCAAGAAAGCCGACTTCAAAAAGAGCCGCTTCACACTCGTTGTTTACTCCGACGACAAGAAGTATGAGAAGAAGGATAAGAACGTCAACGAGCCCTTGCAGTTCTACAGCGGCAAAGAACCCGGCCTCTACGAAATCGTAGTCAACACGATTAACTCCAAGAGCCAGATAGCCGGCTATCTCTCCACGCCGAAGAGCGCTGCCGCGCCATCAGGAATGTAAAAACTAAGGACGGGTGACGAAGGACGAGAAAAAACACTCCTGCACGGGGCAGATTTGCTGGAGTTGGTTATTTTCGTCACTCGTCCTTCGTCACTCGGCCTTAATATCGCCCGGCCCCGCAATCACCAGATTCGGCTGATACTGAAATCCGACTGTATAGTTCAGTCCTTTGCGCGCATCCCACTGCTCACGCGTCATGTGGAAGGACGTAACAAAGTCTCCCTCCACAGTCTGCCCTGCCGGAATCGTAGCCTCCATCGGTAGCGCATTCCCATGCAGAGGAGCAAGCTCTTTGTAGGCCTGAAACAGCCGCTCATAATCCCGCTCCGGTGCGGCATAGCTCGACACAATCCCGCTTGCAGTATCAAGATTCGTCAGCACATGCGTCACAAACAACGGATTTTTGCTCTGGTTGTGAATCTGCACATGCGAGAAGACCAGCACCTGGTCAAAGGAATCCTTCGGCATCGGATTCCCAGCCGCATCCGTTCCAGAATTTTCCCGATGCACAAAGTGCGCCGTCGCATGTGTCACGCTGGCAGTAGCGGCCGGAATCTCGCGCGTCAGATACGCATAGCCCACAATGGCTACCGAAATCACAACAGCCGCGATTATCGCAGCCCACACAATATGGCTGGTGCCGCGAGTAAATTCCTCACCCTTCGCGGCGTCATCCACTTCTTCAAAGGAGTTCTGCTGCAACAGGCTCATAGCGCCCTCATCATACGCCCGTTTGGACTTCGCCAACAGGCAGAATTTTTACCATAGCAATTGAAAGCGTCGCAGACTGAGATGTTTCAGTCTTAAGTTTTTATTTTTCTATTTAGCTATAAAGTCCGTGCCCCACCCTTGCGCCTTTTTTCTGGAGCAAGGGTGGAACACCTCCAGTTTAATTCTTCCTCTTCAACCCCGCTAAAAACCTCTTCACCGGCAGCGTATTCAACACATCTTCTTTTGACAGCCATGCGCGCCTGAGCTGCTTCACCCCATACTTCATCCGGCCCACCGTCCGCGTCTCATGCGCATCGGTATTGATAACAACCTTGCACCCTAGCTCCTTCGCCAGCCGCAGGTCGCGATCGCTCAAATCCAGCCGCTCCGGCGCCGCATTATGCTCTACAGCCACACCCAGCTCCGCAGCCCTCCGCAACACCGCGCCAATATCAATCGCAAACGGTTCCCGCCGCAACAACAACCGCCCCGTAGGATGGCCCAGTATCTTCACATGCGGATTCTCAATCGCCCGCAGCACGCGCTCCGTCATCTCTTCCCGCGGCTGCTCCAGCTTCGTATGAACGCTGGCAATCACCACATCCATCTGCGCCAGCACTTCGTCGTCAAGGTCAAGCTTGCCGTCGCCAAGAATATCTACTTCAATCCCGGTAAAGATGCGAATCCGTCCTTCAAACTCCGCATCCACCTCGCGAATCCGCTTGATATGCTTCAGCGCACGCTTCTCGTCGAGCCCGTTCGTCATTGCCAGGTTCTTCGAGTGGTCCGTAATCGCGATGTACTCATACCCCGCTGCAATCCCCGCCTCTGCCATCTCAGCAATTGAGTTGCGACCATCGCTCTCCGTAGTGTGCATATGCACATTGCCGCGAATATCTTTCTCTTCAATCAGCGTAGGAACATCGCCTTTAGCCGCCAACTCAATCTCGCCAAGATTTTCGCGCATCTCTGGCGGCATCCACTTCATCTTCAGCGCCGCATAGATATCTTCTTCTGTCTTAGCCGCAACAACAGCGCCGTCATCCAACGTAGCCAGAGCCCACTCATTCAGCGTGTATCCCATCTTCAGCGCACGCTGCCGCAGCGTCACGTTGTGTGCTCTCCCACCCGTAAAGTACTGCAGGGCCGCGCCATAACTCTCACCCGGCAGCAGCCGCACATCCACCTGCATTCCATCCTCAAGATGAAAGCTGACCTTGTTCTCGCCCTTCACAATCAGGTCGTGAATCTCCGGATAAGCCGCAACATAATCCACAGCTTTGTCCGTATGCTCCGGCTCGCAAGCTGTTCCCGTCACCAGCAAATCCAAATCGCCCGCGGTCTCTCTTCCACGCCGCAGCGAGCCCGCTGGAGTTATCCGCTCAATCCCCTTGAACTGCAGCAAGTATTTCGTCAGCCTCTCCGCCGCCTCATCTGCCTGGTCAATCCGAAAACGCCCCGAACTCCGCCGGTAATCCTCAATGCCTTTCTTCAGCTTTTCAATCTGCTTCGCGCCCATCCGCGGCAGCCCATTCAAGCGCCCCGCATCAATCGCCTCAGCCAGCGCATCCACACTCGCAATCTGTGCCGCGCTCCACAACAGGGCAACCGTCTTCGGACCCATCCCCGGCAGCTTCATCAACTCCAGAATGCTACTCCCATACTTCGCCAGCAGCTCATCGCGCAGCGGCAGCGTGCCATCCGCAGCCATGGCCTGAATATTCGTAGCCATGCCCTTGCCAATGCCGGGAGTCTCCAGCAGCCGCGCCGTATCTCCCGCAGCCTCATTCAAATCGACAGTAGTTTGCTCCACAGCCTCAGCCGCGCGCCGATAGCTGCGAATCCGAAAGCTGTCCCCGCCGTCAATCTCCAACAGGTCGGCAGTCTGCTCCAGCAGCCGCGCCATTTGTGAGTTATCCATCGCGTACACTCGCTCCGCGACCAGTATAGTAAGCGCGGCAGACACAGTAATAGCGAATGAGATAGACAGCACTCAACACCCGCAGAAGAACTGCAGGCCATAACCTCTAAGTTTTTGTTTTCAAGGAAGCTTCCGCCCCACGCAACACAGAGAATCCGTCACCACATCACCGAACTCAATCCGTGTGAATCGCCCGCGCACACTCTACCTGTTCCACCTTCAGGCGGCTTCCAGCACGCGGCGCGATTCCCCAGAGTTACGCCGCGCTGTGAACGGCAGCATCCTTCAAGCGACTGACCGAGTCAGCCTGCGGGCCTTTCTGGCCCTGCACAATGTCGAACTCAACATCGTCGCCTTCTTTCAGCGTCTTATATCCGTCCAACTGGATTGCCGAGTAATGCACAAAGACATCCGGACCGTCTTCACGGCCGATGAATCCATACCCTTTGGCGTTATTGAACCACTTAACTTTCCCTTTGTACTGAGCCACAGGCGGTTGCCTTCCTTGCGTCGTAAGATGTGCGGCGGCCAGGACAAGAAACAACGGGTCTCCCACCGCACTTATTCGGTATGACGAGGCAGCTTCTCCAAAGGTTTAGAAAAAATTTACATGGCAGCGTCAAAAAGTGGGACGCCTTTTAACACAAACCCTAATGTCCAGAATCAAAACAAGATGCAGATGTATAACGAATACTTAGAGCGAACAATAAGTAATAGAACGTCACGCTCAACACGCAACAACGTGCTCCTCACCTCGCCAGCAGCAAGAAATGCGGAATAGCACTTTCACAGGCTAGGCAGAAAAATCATCCTGACCAAAGCCACACCTCAAGAGCAGGGAAGAGCACATATTAGCACCTCTGCATTGGCTACCGCGGCTGTATGCTTTTCCCTGTACCCGGCACCTGTACCCCGCTTCTTACCCCTTCACCTTCCGCGCATAAAGCAACACGGCAACAATCGTCTTGCCATCTACAATCTCGCCCTTATCAATCTTCTTCAGCACATCATTCAGCTTTACCAGACGAAACTCGATATGCTCATCCGCCTCGGGATGCGCCTCTCCTGCAATCAATCCCTCGGCCACAAACACCTGCATGCTCTCGCCAAGAAAACCGGGGCTGGGCCAGTAATCCACCAGCAGCTTCCACTTCTTTGCGTGATAGCCGGTCTCTTCTTCCATCTCGCGCTGCGCGCCTGTCAGCGGCTCTTCTCCCGCTTCCAGCTTGCCCGCCGGCAACTCCCATAGAAACTGGTTCGCTGCGTGGCGATACTGCCGCTCCATCACAATCCACGGATTCTTCTTGCTCTTCGATGTATCCACGCCAAGAATCACAACGCTGCCGTTATGCCGAACCACATCGCGAACGCGTTTCGTATCCCGTCCCGGCTCCACAATCGTATCCGTGGTCACGCGAAACATCGGTCCCTTGTAAACCGTCTTAGACCGAACAATCTTCGCGGTCTCTTTCGCAGCAGCCTTCTTCACAGTTTTCTTCTTCTCAGCCTTATCCTTTTTCGACATAAGTATCGTCCAGTCCTCTGCGCAGGATTCGTGATGAGCCCAATTTACTCAATCACCACCGAGTATAAGGGAACGAGAGAACAAGGGACCGGGAGAACAAAAGGAACGATAAAATCTCTCGCACACTCTCAGTGGTGCCATCCTGACCAAGACCGTTCCTGGTGAGATTGCTTCGCATTTGCTTTTCCTTGTTCCCTGCCTTTCTGCATCTACCCACCCTTTCATGGCATCCTTATATTCATCCGTATTTTGCAAAGGACTTCTCCGAAACGTGACGGCCGTGCCCACAGTTGAATCTCATCCCGTAACGGTCGCCCCCGGTGCCAGCCGTATCTTTCAGGACTTCTGTTCCAGCGCCCCCACAGTTCGCCCTTTCTATCCTGCGGACCCTGACTGGCAAAATGCTCCCGCCCGTCCCGCCCACTGGCAGCAAATCGTAGACATTCTCGCGGAACAAAACCCCGCCGCCACGCAATCCATCGCGGCCCTGCGGCAGGGAGCAGGCACCGTTCTCACCGGCCAGCAGGTAGGCCTCTTCGGCGGTCCGCTCTATACGCCCTTCAAGGCCGCCACCGCATTGGCGCGCGCCGCTACGGCCACAGCCGCAGGCTGCCCCCATGTAGGAATCTTCTGGCTGGCCAGTGAAGATCACGACTTTGCCGAAATCAACCACGTCGTCTTCCCGGCCCAGCGCGAACTTCGCAAGCTCACTTACTCAGCCGTTCCAAAGAACGCAATCCCGGCAGGTAGCGTAGTTATTGACGACAGCATCCTGC
Organism: Occallatibacter sp. FHG110214_02; assembly: GCF_059115385.1. Lineage (NCBI taxonomy): Bacteria > Pseudomonadati > Acidobacteriota > Terriglobia > Terriglobales > Acidobacteriaceae > Occallatibacter > Occallatibacter sp. FHG110214_02. The sequence goes on from NZ_JBZYWK010000020.1 coordinate 25,004, forward strand.
CCCTGCTCGACCAGGCCGGAGAACTCCTCGGCTGGTCTGACGCGCTCGAAGCTCTCAACGCCGCCTACCAGCCCGGCCACACCTTTGCGCAGGCCTTCGCCAGCTTCTACTCCAAAGCCTTCGCCGCGCAGGGTCTTCTTGTCCTCGACGCAGCCCCCGCAGCCGTTCACAAGCTGGGAGCTCCCGTTCTGCAGGCCGCCATCGAGCAGGCCGACGAGTTGCACGCAGCCCTGGCCGAGCGCAACAGCGCCCTTATCGCTGCCGGCTACCACGTTCAGGTCGCCGTAGCGCCTGACTCCAGCCTGCTCTTCCTCCTTGATGAAGAGACCGGAGCTCGTCAGGCCCTCAAGCGCACTGCTCCGTCAGCCTCAGAGCCCAACGGCGTCTGGCAGGCAGGCCGCCAGCGTTATTCCACTAGCGAGCTGGTCGGAATCCTGCTCTCTGCGCCCAACCGTATCTCGCCCTCGGCTCTCCTGCGCCCCGTCTTCCAGGACTTCCTTCTCGGAACCTCGCTCACCATCGGCGGCCCTGCGGAGATTGCCTACTTCGCCCAGTCCGCCGTCCTCTACGAGCGTATTCTCGGCCATGTAACCACCTTCCAGCCCCGCTGGTCGGCTACGCTTGTCGAGCCGTCTATCGCAGACGTGCTCCGCCGCCACGAGCTAACACCCGAACGAGTCTTCACCCAGACCGAAGACTCGCTGGCCCAGCTTCTCGGAGCTCGCGCCATGCCGATAGAAGGCAAGCGCAAATTAGCCGCCGCCGGCAACGCCCTCGACGCCGAACTCGCGGAAGTTACCACCTGGATGCAGAAGCTGGACGAAGGCCTTGGCCGTTCTGCCATCACTGCCGCCAGCAAAATGCGCTACCAGATGAACCGCCTGCGCCGCCTCTCCGCCAACTTTCAGCTTCAAAAGGAAGCCGCCCTGGGCCGTCACGCACAAGCCATCATCCAATCTCTCTACCCCCACGGCACCCTGCAGGAGCGAGTTCACGGCGCAGCCTGGTACTACGCCCGCCACGGCTTCGACCTGAGCGCGGAGCTGGTCACCCACGCCGCCACCGACACCCCCGGCCACACCGTAGTCTGGCTCTAGCCGCCAATTTTTTAAGAATGCTCCGTGCCTCACCCTTCTGCGTCTTTTGCAGAAAGGTGGGATACCCACATGCCCAGTTCTCCCACCCCGAGTTCTTCCGTTGCCGCTGTGGAAAACCCCTGTCAAGCCTCAAATCAGAAAATATTTTCTAACTCATTGATTCGATTAAGCAAAAACCCTCACCAGATTTGCGCTCAATTATGCAAAATCTGCCACAATAGAATCAGTAGCAGAAAAACGGCCCGGTTCCAAAGGAACCGGGCCGTTCTGTTTTTAAGGACCGAAAGAGGGTCCCCCCTCTTAACACTGGACTGTGAAGGAAAGGAGCAGGCAATGCAGCAAACAACAGCCACAACCGACTTGTCCCTTGTCCCTCTTCCCTTGTCTCTGCCTTTGCACAGTTCCGGAATAAAGAAACTGCACAGTCTCTGTGCAGTCCCCCGCAACCCACACAAAACGAACAGCCTGGAAAAGCACCCCACTGTGCGCATACACACGGACGCATAAATTCCGCATAAAAAAACAGAACACTTTCCTCCCACAACCCGCACCTTCAAAGACGTACCAGCCCTAAAACAACTCTGGCGTGCCGCAGCCTCCAGACGATACACTTCCCGCCGCGTCCACGCGTTCTGCAGCAGCCGTTTTGGACCGGCCCGGCAGAGCTTGACAAACCATGTAGTAAACCCATTTACTTGAGGGCGAACGTCCATCAGAACCAAGGGCGGACAGCCCCATTGTAAGGTGACTCATGTTCGGAATTTTTCCGGTTGCCCTTGCCGCCGGCCTACCCATTTCTGCCAGCCGGCTGCTCGCCTTGAACACGGCTTCTCTCGCCCACCTCAGCGCTCTCGACATCGCTGTCATCGCCATTTACTTCGTAATCGTCATCTGGATTGGCTTTTACCTGAAAGGCCAGTCGAACACGAGCGAAGAGTTCTTCATGGCCGGGCGCGAAATGACAGCGTGGATTGCCGGACTAAGCTTCGTCTCCGCAAACCTTGGGTCGCTCGAACTGATGGGCTGGGCCGGCTCGGCCTACCAGTACGGAATTCTGGCCGCGCACTGGTACTGGATCGGTGCGGTTCCGGCCATCCTCTTCCTCGGCATGGTCATGATGCCGTTCTACTACGTCTGCAAAACGCACTCCGTGCCGGGCTACCTCAAGCTGCGATACGGGCAGGGCGCAAGCATCGTGGCGGCCATCTCCTTCGCCTTCATGACGGTGCTGATGAGCGGCGTAAACATGTTCGCCATGGCTGTAGTGATGAAGGTAATTCTCGGCTGGGACCTGAACTTCTCTATCATCATCTCCTCGCTGGCAGTCGCGGCCTATGTGGCGCTGGGCGGCCTGCGCTCGGCCATCTTCAATGAGGTGCTGCAGTTCGTGCTCATCTGGGGCGGAGCGCTGCTGGTCCCCATCCTCGGCATCATCGAAACCGGCGGCTGGAGTGGCTTTCAGGCGCGGCTGACGCAGAACATTCACAGCGGCCTCGTCCCAATGGGCGACTACACACACATGTGGCGCTCGACGGGCCACTTCGCCGACAACCCAATGGGCATTCACTGGACGGGCATTGTCTTCGGCCTAGGCTTCGCAATCAGCTTCGGTTACTGGACGACTGATTTCCTTGTTGTCCAGCGCGTGCTGGCCGCGCAAAACCTCCGCTCGGCGCGTCTTGCCCCGGTGCTCGGCTCCTTCTTCAAGATGGCCGTGCCGTTCATCGTCATCCTGCCCGGCCTGCTTGGCCTGGTGGTGCTCAAGGACCCCAGTGGCCACCTGATCCAGCTTGTCGGCGAGAACCAGGTCAGCGCCGCGCACCCGTACAGCTACAACGAAGTGCTGCCGCTCATGCTGGTGCGCTACTGCGCTCCCGGCCTGCTCGGCCTCGGCATTACGGCGCTCATCGCAGGCTTCATGAGTGGTATGGCCGGCAACGTCAGCGCCTTCTCCGCCGTATGGACATACGACATTTACCAGCCGTTGTTTAACAAGACCGCCCGTGATGAACACTACGTATCGGTGGGCCGCTGGGCAACGATTCTCGGCGTGATTATCTCCATCGGCACGGCATACCTGGTAATGGGTGCGGCGGGCATCATGGACTATGTGCAGGCACTGTTCAGCTTCTTCATCTCTCCGCTGCTGGGCGTAGTGCTGGTGGGCATGTTCTGGAAGCGCGCAACAAAAGAAGGCGGATTCTGGGGCCTGCTGCTGGGCACGCTAACCTCCGTAGGCCTGTGGGCATGGGTCAAGCTGGTGCCGTCGGCGCTGCAGTTCGTGGCGCTTTCGCCGGACGCCAAAGCTATGGCCGAAGATATGTACCGCGCCCTGTGGAGCGTAATCGTTTCAATGGGCGTCAACGTCGTGGTCAGCCTGTTCACCAAGCCCAAGCCGATTGAAGAGCTCAACGGCGTGGTCTACGGAGCAACCAAGCTGCCCGAGGAAGAGCCGGTGCCGTTCTACAAAAACGAGTGGTTCTGGACTGCCATTGCAGTAGTGCTCTTCCTGGCGCTCAACATTTATTTCTGGTAAGGAGAAGAACGCACATGCACTCGGGGCATATTTCCATCTGGTTCTTCATAGGAGTTTTGCTAACGGTTTATGGCGTGCTCATTACCGGCTACGGAATCTTTGAGGTAGTCACCGGCCAACTCGCCAACGTGGTGCTCAAGGAGATGCACGCGCCCTTATGGTGGGGCGGGCTGATGCTTCTGCTCGGGCTTTTCTACGCAATCAAGTTCCGCCCTGGCCGCAAGGCTTAACTTTTTCAACGGCAGTATTTTTCTTAAGGAGTTTTATGGCAGCCGAACGCGTGATGACCTTCGGAGTCGTGGTGGGCAACCGCGGCTTCTTTCCCGATCACCTGGCCAAGACGGGCCGCGAGGAGATTCTTTCCGTCCTTGAAGCAGCCGGTGCAAAAGCGATTGCGCTTACGCCTGAAGAGTCGAAGTACGGAGCAGTAGAGACCTATGACGAGAGCTTGCGCTGCGCTGAGTTGTTCAAGAAGCACGCGGATGATATCGACGGCATCATCGTCACGCTGCCGAACTTTGGTGAAGAGCGCGGCATTGTCGATGCGATTCGTCTCTCTGGTTTGAAAGTCCCTGTCCTTGTGCAGGCCACGCCCGACCGTTCGGACAACATGACCATCGCAGTGCGCCGCGATTCGTTCTGCGGAAAGATGTCCGCCTGTAACAACCTGATGCAGTATGGCATCCCTTATTCGCTGACCACTCTGCATACGGAAGCCGTAACTTCTCCTGAGTTCAAGTCAGATCTCGAATGGTTTTCAGCAGTTTGCCGCATCATAAAGGGACTGAAGAACCTGAAGATTGGCGCCATTGGCGCGCGTCCGGCAGCGTTTAATACGGTTCGCTATTCGGAGCGCATCCTGGAAACAGCCGGTATCTCGGTGGAGCCGCTGGACCTCTCGGAAGTTTTTGGCCGCATTGAGCGGCTGAAAGATAATGATGACTTGGCACAGGCCAAGCTCGGCGCGATTAAGAACTATGTTTCGACGCAGGGCATTCCAGATGCGGCACTGCTCAAGATGGCCAAGCTCGGCGCAGTCATTGAGACGTGGATGAAGCAGACACACTCCACCATCAGCGCCGTCCAGTGCTGGACCTCGATGGAAGAATACTTCGGCGTGGTGCCTTGCACCGTTATGAGCATGATGAGCGATAACCTGATTCCCTCGGCATGCGAAGTTGATGTGCCGGGCACGCTTTCCATGTACATGCTTGCGTTGGCTTCGCAGACACCTTCAGCTCTTCTCGATTGGAACAACAACTATGGTTCTGATCCGAACAAGTGTGTTTGCTTCCACTGCTCCAATCTGCCGAAGCACTTCTTCGCGGATGTTCGCATGGACTATCAGGAAATCATCGCCGGCACGGTGGGCAAGCTGAATACCTTTGGTACTTGCGTAGGCCGCGTGAAAGCAGGCGCCATGAGCTATGCGCGCTTCTCGACGGATGATCGCCGAGGCGTGATTCGTGGCTACACTGGCGCAGGCAGCTTTACAGACGATCCGCTCGAAACTTTCGGAGGCGCTGGCGTTGCGGAGATTCCAAAGCTGCAGAAGCTGCTCAAGTACATCTGCCGTGAAGGCTTCGAGCATCACGTTGCTGCGAACTTCTCCGATGTGTCGAAGGCTGTGCACGAGGCGGCAACTGTTTATCTTGGATGGGAATCCTACCTGCACGGCGAGACGGAAGAGTAACCAGCCTGCAAGTTGACTGGGCGTTGACGAAATACGTCAACGCCCTTCGCACGTTTCAGTAAACCGAGAAAAGGACAAAGCATGAGCAAGCGCATCAGCAAATCTCTGACTGTGAATGGCGCGACGATCGTGACGGAAGCCGCGTGGAACGCGGAACTGGACGCGAAGCATGAAAAGCTTGTGGATTGGTTAAAAGAGCAAAAGCTTGCCGGTGTTTTGCTGCGTCGCAATGAGAACGTGGCCTGGGTTACAGATGGTGCAGTGGAGGTGCGGGTGCGCACTCCACAGGAAACAGGTGTTGCGTCTCTGCTGGTAACAGCGGAAGGCAAGCGCTACTACTTCACTACGGAGAATGAGGCTCCACGCCTGCATGACGAGGAGTTTGGCGTGCTGGATTTCGAGCCGGTTCTGTTTCCGTGGTATGCGGATGATACGGTGGCTGCCGCGCAGAAGCTTGCGGGTAGTGCGCTTGGTTCGGACACTCCTGTTGCGGGGCTTACAACTGTGAACCTTTACCCGCTGCGTCAGTCGCTGAGTGAGACGGAGATTGCGCGTTATCGCTGGCTGGGTGTGCAGACTGCGGACTCGACGATTGAGGCTCTGCATGAGGTTGAGCCGGGGATGAACGAGTATGACCTCGAAGCGCTGACAGCAGAGAATTTGTTGCGGCGCGGCATTTTGCCTTCGGTATCACTGTATGCGGTGGATGAGCGCATCTACAAGTACAAGCATGCTGCTCCGCGCGGCAAGCGGTTGCAGCAGTATGGCATGTTGAATCTCTGCTCGCGCAAATGGGGGCTGGCGATTTCGATTACGCGCTTTATCTACTTTGGCGAGCTGCCTGCGGAGCTTGCGGCAAAGTTTGAATCCAGCGCAAAGATAAATGCTGCTTTGCTGGATGCGACGCGTGAAGGTGCAACGTCCGCGCAGTTGTTTGCTGCTGCTAAAACTGCATATGCTGCTGAGGGTTATGCGGGGGATGAACAGCTTCATCACCAGGGCGGTCCGACGGGATACAGCGAGCGCGAGTGGATTGCGACTCCACAGGGTGGGGAAACGGTGGTCAACCATCAGGCTTTTGCGTGGAACCCGAGCATTCGCGGAGCGAAGGCGGAAGATACTGTACTTCTCAATGACGGAAAGATTGAGTGGCTGACAGCTACGCCAAGCTTGCCGGTGATTGAGGCCAGTGTGAATGGGGTGGTTTATCCGGCGGCTGGTGTTTTGGTTAAGTAAGTCAGGAAACCGGTTCCAGCGTGACGCGGGCCGTTAGCACTACCAGCGCGGCCCACAGCACGTCCGCTCCCAGCAGATGCGCTACTTGTAGCCATGTTGGCGCGAGCATGAAGATATCCAGCACGCCGAGCAGATATTGAATAGCCAGCAAGACCAGTACAAGCGCGGAGAGGCCACGGTTGTCCCAGTGTGCGGTCTTTTTGGATGCACGTACCAGTAGCCAGATTAGGAAGACGCTGGAGAGGAATGCGACTGTGGGATGCGTCCAGCGCCAGCGGAGTAACCAGTCGCTGGTGGCGGAGAAGTCCTGCGCGAAGGCAGTGCTGACGGAGCTTGCGGGGAAGAGCGTATCGCCGAGTGCGGCCAGCGATCCAGTGACGCCTACGACGAGTACGATGACGACGGCAAGCATGGCGCCGATGGGAGTGGTGAGACGTACCGTGGTGCGGGTGTAGCCGGTCTTGCGGCTCAGTAGATGCGCGGTCAGGGTGAGCGAGGCCAGCATCAGCAGCGTGTTTGTAAAGTGCAGGGCGAGAAACGGCGGACGCAGTGGAGACTGGCTCTGCGCGGTGAGGCCAAGGATTACAAGCAATGCGCCGAGGATAGCTTCAACGAGTGTGAAGATGACAGCCGCACTTGCCGCAGCGCGTGCCAGATGGCCGCGCATAGTGCTTGCGAATGTCCATATGAGTAATCCAACAGCTGAGAAGAGGGAAATTCCACTCGTGATACGATGCGTGAATTCGATGATGGTATCTATGCGGGGCGAATGCTGCACTATGGTGCCGTTGCAGAGAGGCCAATGGTCACCGCAGCCCGCACCGGATCCGGTAGAGCGTGTTAACGTGCCCCACAAACTCGTCGCAATGAAATAAGCGAGAACAGCCCATGCGAAACGCCGCAGGGCAGGCGAAGGAAGCTGTTGGGTGCGAACCGGAATGGCGACGGTAATCATGGGAACATTCCAGTGTAGAACAGATGCGGAGCTGTATCGATGTGCGGGGAAACACAATGACTTGTTTTGCTCCGTGTGTATGCGCACAGTGGGGCGTTTTTCCAGGCTGTTTGTTTTGTGTGGGTTGTGGGGGATTGCACAGGGACTGTGCAGTTTCTTTATGCGCGAACTGTGGAACTGTGTAAAAGGCAGGGACAAGGGACAAGTGGGGTGTGCCTGCCATTGACGGCATTGGGTTCTCCTTTCTTTTTGGGGTAGCGAGTTAGCGGAAAAACAAACGGCCCGATTCCCAAGGAATCGGGCCGTTTGTTTGCTTTACTTCAGCTTATTTTTAGTTTGGCATAAATGACCATAATTGAGCGCAAACTTGGCCAGGATTTTTGCTTAATGGAATCAATGAGTTAGAAAATATTTTCCGACTTAGGGCTTGACAAGGGGTTTTCCATAGGGAGACCGGGGATAGGGAGCTCCCAGTTCCTGTTCCGTGTATCAAGTGGGCAATGTCTGGCACGCTGCTATCTGCTGAGCAGGCGCACAACGTGGTTCACAATCATCAGGTCTTCCGCGGGAGGGATGACGCGAATTGTTACCGGGGAGGCTTCTGCTGAGATCGTAGCTGCGCCTCGTACATTGTTTCGCTCGGAGTCGAGAGCAATGCCCAGCCCTTCCAGACCGGCGCAAATCTCCGCTCGCGTTGTAGGGTCGTAAACACCGATGCCGCCGGTGAAGACCAGCATATTGAGGCCGCCCAACTCGGCGATATATGCGCCGATGAATTTGCGGATGACGTGAGTGAATTCTTCTACGGCGAGACGTGCATGCGCATTGCCGCTGGCGATGGCGGCGCGGAGGTCGCGCATATCGCTTAATCCGCCGCTGACGCCGAGCATCCCTGCTTTCTTCGCCGCGATGACTTCGAGCTTGTCGGCGGCTTCACTGGTGTTGGGAATGGTCTCCGCGAGTTTGCGCAGGATGAAAAGCAGTACGCCGGGATCGATGTCGCCGGTGCGCGTGGCGCTGATGATGCCGCCGGTTGGCGTCAGGCCCATCGAGGTATCGATGCAGATGCCGTTGCGAATGGCTGAGATGGAGCAGCCGTTGCCGAGGTGCGCGACGATGAGTTTTTCCGGAACATTGGGCTGCAACTGGTGAACGATGGATTCGTAGGAGATGCCGTGTGCGCCGTAGCGGCGTACGCCCATGGCGGAGTACTCCTGCGGAATGGGCAGTTCGCGTGCGACTTCCGGCAGTGTGCGGTGGAACCATGTGTCGAGGCAGACGAAGTTAGGCACGTTGGGGAAGAGGCGCAACGACTCGCGCATGAGGAAGATGGCGATGGGCGTGTGCAACGGCGCGAAGGCTGCATAGTGCTCCATCTCGTCGATGAGTTCGGGAGTGATGCGCTGATTTTCCTGCACGGTGGGACCGCCGGCAACCATGCGGTGGCCGATGGCCTGCGGCGTGGGGAATTTGTCGGAGTGGAGTGCTTCGGCGATGAGCGGAAATGCGTCGGTACGGTGCGGAATGGCTTGCGCGTGGTCGATGAGTTTTGTTCCGGTTGCATCGCTGATCCAGAACTTGCCCTGATCGGTGCCGATGCCTTCGACTGCGCCTTCGTAGAGACGTGTGCGGTCGTTGCCGGCGGCTTCATAGATGGAAAATTTGATGGAGGAGGAGCCGCTGTTTAAGACCAGGACCGGCAAAGAGGGCATGCTGGTGAGCCTCGCGCAAATGAGATAGAAATGGCCGCATGAGTGCGGCAAGGCTAACGATACATTGCGGTTCCTCTGTGAGCTGTGTTTTAGAGCACACAGCTCACAGAGGGTTGTGTCGCTATCAGCCTTAGCGCTCGCCGGGCCAGCGCCAGTTTTTCACTTCGGGCAAATCATCGCCGTTCTCGGCCACGTAGAGCTTGTGGCGTTGAATCTGCTCGGAGTACCACTGGTGCGCCGCGTCTGCCTGCGCGGCAAGGCGCGGTGTGCGGATGATGGCATCGACCGTGATCTGGAAGCGGTCGATGTTGTTGAGCACGCACATGTCGAAGGGCGTGGTGGTTGTGCCTTCTTCCTTGTAGCCGCGCACGTGGATGTTGTTGTGGTTGTGGCGGCGATAGGTAAGCCGGTGAATGAGCCACGGGTAGCCATGGAAGGCGAAGATGACGGGCTTGTCCTTGGTGAAGATGGCGTCGAAGTCTTCATCGGACAGGCCGTGCGGATGCTCGGACTGTGGCTGCAGCGCCATGAGATCAACCACGTTGACGAAGCGGATTTTGATGTCGGGGATGCGCTCGTGAAGGATGGTTACCGCCGCGAGTGCTTCCAGCGTGGGGATGTCACCGCTGCAGGCTAACACCACATCAGGCTCGCCTTCGTCGCTGGCCCAGTCCCAGATGCCTGCGCCGATGGTGCAGTGGCGGATGGCTTCGCCCATTTTGAGCCACTGCGGGGCGGGCTGTTTTCCGGCAACGATGAGGTTGATGTAGTGCTTGCTCTTGAGCGCGTGGTCGGCTACGGAGAGCAGTGTGTTGGCATCGGGCGGCAGATAGATGCGGACAACATCGGCCTTCTTATTGAGCAGGTGGTCGATGAAGCCGGGGTCCTGATGCGAGAAGCCGTTGTGATCCTGCCGCCAGACGAGCGAGCTGAGCAGGTAGTTGAGCGAGGCGATGGGCTTGCGCCACGGAATCGACCGCGTGGTTTTGAGCCACTTGGCATGCTGGTTCACCATCGAATCGATGATGTGAATGAAGGCCTCATAGCAGGAGAAGAAGCCGTGGCGGCCGGTGAGCAGGTAGCCTTCGAGCCAGCCTTGGCAGAGGTGCTCGCTGAGCACTTCCATGACGCGACCGGTTGGAGAGAGGTTCTCGTCCACGGGCAGAGTAGCGGATTCCCATGTTTTGCCGGTGACAGGGATGGTGTCCTGAAGGCGGTTGGAGGCGGTTTCGTCGGGGCCAACGATGCGGAAGTTTTTGTTTTCCTGGTTTGCCTGCAGAACAGCAGCGAGGAACTTGCCGAGGACGCGAGTGGATTCTACGTCGGTATCGCCACGTTTTTTAATTTCGACGGCGAAGTCACGGAAGTTGGGGAGTTGAAGGGGCTTGAGCAGAAGGCCGCCGTTGGCGTGGGGGTTCATGCCCATGCGCAGGCGGCCCTTGGGAGCGATGTCTGCGTATTCGGTGCGGAATGTGCCTTTGTCGTCGAAGAGCTCTTCGGGCTTGTAGCTCTTCATCCACTCTTCGAGCAACTTGAGGTGGTCGGGCTTTTCGCGCAGTTCGCTGAAGGGGACCTGATGGGAGCGCCAAGTGTTTTCGACGGGCTTGCCGTCTACGGTCTTGGGGCCGGTCCAGCCTTTGGGCGTGCGCATGATGAGCATGGGCCAGCTTGGGCGCTCGGTGACGCCTTCTTCACGCGCGGCCTTCTGGATGGCTGCGATGCGGTCGAAGATGGTGTCGAAGATGGCGGCGGCTTGCTGGTGGAGGGTTTCCGGGTTGTCGCCTTCGAGCGTGAAGGGTTCATAACCGTAGCCGCGCATCAGGGCTTCCAACTCTTCGTGAGGAATGCGCGAGAGAATGGTGGGGTTGGCGATTTTGTAGCCGTTGAGGTGCAGGATGGGCAGCACTGCGCCATCGGTGGCCGCGTTGAGGAACTTGTTGGAGTGCCAGCTTGTGGCGAGGGGGCCGGTTTCAGCTTCGCCGTCGCCGACGACGCAGGCGACGATGAGGTTGGGATTATCAAAGGCTGCACCGTAGGCGTGGACGAGCGAGTAGCCGAGCTCGCCGCCTTCATGGATGGAGCCGGGGGTTTCTGGCGCGACGTGGCTGGGGATGCCGTAGGGCCAGCTGAACTGGCGGAAGAGGCGCTTGATGCCGTCGGTGTTGCGCTCGATGTGGGGGTAGACTTCGGAGTAGCTGCCTTCGAGGTAGGTGTTGGCGACGAGGCCGGGACCGCCGTGGCCGGGACCGATGATGTAAATCATGTCCAGCTCGCGCTGCTTGATGATGCGGTTCCAGTGCACGTAGAGGAAGTTGAGGCCTGGAGTGGTTCCCCAGTGGCCGAGCAGGCGCGGCTTTACGTCGTCGAGGGTAAGCGGGCGCTGGAGGAGCGGGTTGTCCTTCAGGTAAATCTGGCCGACGGAGAGGTAGTTTGCGGCACGCCAATAGGCGTTCATTTTCTGGAGTTCGTCGGGGCTCAGGGGGCCGTTGGCAGAGACTTCGGGGACTGCAGTTGCGCTCATGTTCACCTCTTTTACGGAGAATCGCGTGCCACAACAGCGTACACCCATTGCAGCGGGCTATAGAGTGATGGATGTCCTTGAACAGGCAAAGGTCGCCTGCTTTTTGGGTTAAAAACAGGATTGCTGGGGAGGATGGGGTTGCGTGTGAATGTCCTGCTAAAAGAATCGCTTGAGGCGGAGGATGCGGGACTCGAAGCCGTACCAGAGGGCGGCGGCGATGGCGGTTGCGGCGATGAGGCGGAAGGCTACTACGGCGAGGTTGCCGGCGATGCTGGGGCCGGTTCCGGGTGCGTCCATTTTGGCGTCGAACCAGCCGAAGTAGATGAAGACGAAGATGTGCGTCATGTAGAGGCCATAGCTGATTTTGCCGTAGAAGGGCAAAGGGCCGCGGCTGAGCAGCCAGTTGAGCGGGCTGCGGGAGCCTGTGGATGCGAGGCAGGCTATGAGCGTTCCGGCGAAACCAATAGTGAGTGCCGAGTCGAGGAAGGCTGTGCCGCCAGCGAAGGAGGATGCCGCGGAGAAGCCGAGGCCGATGCTGAAGCAGCCGATGGTGAGCCAGGTGCGGCGGTCCCAGTTGAGGGTGTGCAGCGCGAGTGCGATGAGGCTGCCCATGGCGATGCCGTCGAGGTGCGTTAGCGTGTGGGTGGGCGTTATCCATGCGTGATGCGTAAGGCGCATCAGCGGGCTGGAGATTAGGGCAGCTAGCAATGGGATTGCGAGAAGCAGAGGATGCTTGAGCAAGCGGACGATTGGCGCCCATATGACGTAATACTGCTCTTCGATTGCCAGCGACCATGTGGGGCCGATGGCTGCGGGGAGCGTGAAGTGGAAGAGGTTTTGGATAAAGAGCGCGTAGGCCCACCATGGGGCGGTGCGGATGGACTCCCAGACTGGCGCGCCGATGAACCAGTCGGCTTTTAGGTAGCAGACGGCTAAGGCGAGGATGTAGACCGGCCAGATTCTCAGGATGCGGCGGGCGTAGAAATTCTTAAAGTAATGCGGCTTGGACTGCGATTCGAGAAGGATGGATGTGATTAAGAAGCCAGAGAGGACAAAGAAGAGGGTTACGCCGCTCCAGCCCCAGAGAGATGCGTGGTAGATGGGCGTGCCGATGAGGCGGGTTTTGCAGTGATAGAAGAAGACGCCGAGAACTGCGAGGCCACGTAGGCCGTCGAGCTCGGGGATGTGCCTGGGGAGCCAGATTGGGCGTTGAATCTTCAATAGGTTGAATTTTGTGGTTTCCCACCCATGCGCGAAAAGCTGCGCATGGGTGGGAAACCCGGCTCATTTTGTCTTTCCTGCTTTATGACTTTGGCTCAGCGAAGCCTTCGAGAATCCAGCCGGCGAGCCAGAGTATGATACCGAGCCCGAAAAAGGATGTTCCGCAATAGATGGCCATTAACATTAGCACTCCCAGAGCGGGGTCAAGCGATACATGGCTTCCAATACGGCTCAAAATATTATTGAGAAACACAAGGAGCAGCAATACCGCTATGATGCCCAAGGGCCCTAACATCAGAGTACGGCCCGCCCGCTGCAGGCGGGCTACTCCTCCAGCAATATTCATGGTCCCTCCCCAAAATTATCCGGCGGCTAGTTGCTTGGCTCTTTCCGTTGCGCGCATTACGGCTTTGATTAACGTTACACGAAGGCCGCCTTCTTCCAGTTCGAGAATGCCGTCTACTGTGCAGCCTGCGGGGGTGGTTACGGCGTCTTTCAACAAGGCTGGGTGGTAGCCGGTTTCGAGAACCATTTTGCCTGCGCCGAAGACGGTTTGCGCGGCTAGCTGTGTGGCGATGTCGCGCGGAAGACCGACTTTGACGCCTGCTTCCGCCAGCGCCTCAATGATGATGTAGACGTAGGCGGGGCCGGAGCCCGAGAGGCCGGTTACGGCGTCCATGTGCTTTTCATCGACGATGACGGTGCGGCCTACGGTCTCGAAGATGCGCTGGGCCAGTTCCAACTGCTCGGGCTTAACGAAGCGGCCTGCGCAGAGAGCGGCGATGCCTGCTCCGAGAGCGGCGGGCGTGTTGGGCATGGCGCGGATGACGGGAATTTCCATGCCAGCGGCTTCTTCAATGTCGCGGGTCTTCACGCTGGCGGCGAAGGAGATGAGCGTCTTCTTTGGCGTGAGCGCGGGCTTGATTTTTTCGATGAGGGCAGGGACCTGAAAGGGCTTGACGCCGAGGAGAATCAGGTCCGACTGGCGCGCGGCTTCGAGGTTGTCGGTGGAGACGTCTACGCCCCACTGCGAGCTGAGCGCGATGGCGCGGTCTTCGTGTCCCACGGTTGCGTGAATCTGGTCTACGGCAAAGAGGTTCTGCTTGAGGAAGGCCTGCAGGAGGATTCCGCCCATTTTTCCGGCGCCAAGCACGGCTGCGCGGACGTTGGGGAATTGAGCCGGGGTTTCGGTGGCTTCGACTGCGATTTCCGCCATGGTTTTTCCTTGCTTTCAGGGAACAGAATGAGGTGCTTGCAACAGAATAACGGGGTATAGGGGGCAGGGTACAGGGTATCCAGCAGCTAACCCGGCGTTCAGTTGACGTGGGTGGGCTGAATTTTCAGGAACTCGACGCGGTTGCGGCCGTTTTGCTTGGCTTGGTAGAGGGCGGAGTCGGCGGCGCGAATTAGCTGGTCTGGGTTTGGGCCTGGGTTGGAAGCTGAGCTGTAGTCCGGATGCGCAGCCTCTTCTGCGTACCATGTGGAGACGCCGATGCTGGCGGTGATGGGGCAGAGGGAACCGGCTGATGGGGCGGCTTCTTTGGCTATGGCGGCGCGAAGGTTACTGGCGACAGTAAATGCGCCGTAGGCGTCGGTTTCCGGCAGCAGAATGGCAAATTCTTCGCCGCCGTAACGCGCAATCAGGTCGGCGGGGTGGCCTAGCGTGGCGCGCAGAATTTGTGCGGTGTGCTTGAGGCATTCGTCGCCAACGATATGGCCGTAGGCATCATTGACGCGCTTGAAGTGGTCCACGTCGATGAGCAGCAGAGAGAGCGGGGTGCGGCTGCGGTTGGCTCGTTCCCATTCCATGAGCAGGCGCTGGTCAAAGCTGCGGCGGTTGGCGATTCCGGTGAGGCCGTCGAGAAGCGCGATTTCCGCGAGGCGGTTGCTGACGTGTTCGAGAGCGACGTTGGCGCGTTGAATGCGGTTTTGGAGCATGGCGGCGCGAAGGCCATAGAGGATGAATACGCCGAAGATGAATCCGATGGCGACGGCGAAGTGCTGCCGGGCGATGATGGCGCTGAGTGCGATAACCGAAAGGCTGAGAAAGACCGGGCGGGCGTTATCAATGAGGCGAATCAATGTAGAGCGGCGATCCGCGGACGAACGCGGCGCGGCGGAGGACATGAAGATGGCGGAGAGAGCGAGTGCCGCCGAGGGAATGTCATTGAGCGCATCCACGCCGTTGGTCAGGTTGTATTTGCCGACGAAATGGTTATAGATGCCCGAGGTGATGGCGTAGAGCGAGGTGTAGATGAGGATGGAGCGGAAGAAGCTGTACTCCGAGGGCGCCTGCGAGCCAAAGAAGAAGCGCAGAGCTGCAAGCAGCATGATGGCCAGGTACTCGAAGTTGTAGACCAGTTCAAGCGGCGCGTAGGGCATGGCCTGCGCGGGACTGGGAACAAAGGGGAGGGCGTTGAAGAGAGCCGCGTAGGCAAGGTAGCTGCAGGCGGCGGCCTGCACGCAGTCCAGCAGGAAGGTGGAGCGGACGAAGACGCCTTCTTCCGGCAGGGCGATGGCGAGCAGGATGGGCACGAAGGCGGAGAAGAAGAAGAAGTCGCCGATGGAGGCCATGGTGGGCGTGGCCCGGAAGAAGATTTCCGCAGGGGCTTCCACGGCTGCGGCAACGAAGATGCAGGAGACCGAAATGGCCGCGAGCCGCCAGTGGGTGCGAACTGTGGGAGGGCAATGGAAGGAACGCCATGTGCAGGAGATGGCTGCCATGAGGGACCAGGAGCTCCAGAACGCGTAGGAAATGGCAAAGCCGGCGTGGGGAAGGAGGGTATTCAGCAGGGCATGGACACAGACGGCCACAACGCTAAGGGAAATAAGCGCAGCAGGCCCGGTGTGCCAGGGGCGTTTCAAAACCAAGGTACTCCTGATAAGGGCAAAGTAGGACAGCAAAAGTACAACCAAGTCGTACAGGTGGGGGTACAACCAGCATAGCAAAAACAGAAATCTAATGTGTTAAGAGGGGTGCCGGCTATTTTGCCACGAGAGAGGAGATCTTCAGGGATTCGATGCGATCCCTGCCGTTTCGCTTTGCAAGGTAGAGTGCGCGGTCGGCGGTTTCGAGAATCTGTTCGGGGGAGATGCCGTCGAGTCCATCCCAGGTGGTGATTCCGATGCTGACGGTGATGGGATGGGTGGGGGCGGATGGCAGCGCGTTTTCTGCCAGTATGAGGCGGATGTTGTTCGCAATGGCCTCGGCGCCGGCGAAGTCGGTTTCCGGCAGAAGCATGGCGAATTCTTCGCCGCCGTAGCGCGCAACGATGTCCCCGGTACGGTGCAGGGTGGAGCGGAGAGCGCTCGCGAGGAAGCGGAGGCACTCGTCGCCGGCGAGATGGCCGTAGGTGTCATTGACGTTCTTGAAGTGGTCGGCGTCGATGAACATGAGGGAGAGCGGGCGGTGGTAGCGGTTGGCGCGGTTCCACTCGGAGTCAAAGCGCTGATCGAAGCAGCGGCGGTTGGGGAGTCCGGTGAGGCCGTCCTGCAGGGCGATTTCGGCGAGGCGGTCGCGGGCCTGCTCTAGCGCGATTTGCGTTTGCTGGAAGTGAGTTTGCAGAATGATGGACCGGATGCCGTAGATGAGGAAGGCTCCGGCGGTGAAGGCGATAGCGACTTCGAGATGATGCACGGCGACGATGGCGCAGAGCGTGACGAGGGTAAGGCTGAGTAGGATGGGGCGGGCGTTGTCGATGGTGAGTGAGATGCTGTGGGGGGTCGGCTTATCGGTGCCGAAGACGGGAAGCCTGTCTACGAGCAGGGCTCCGAGGATGAGCAGGACGAAGGGAATGGTTACGAGCACGTCGAGCCAGCCCAGAGTAGTGCCGTTGCCGAGGAGATGGTTGTAGCCGAAGAGGCAGACACTGTAAATCCAGAGGTAGACGACGAGCACCTGGAAGAAGCGGCGGTCCTGGATGCTGCGCACGCCAAAGGCCAGTCGCGCGGTGGCCAACAGCGTGAGAACCACGTTTTCGACGTCGTAAACCAGGTTCATTGCGGTTTCGGGAATGGGCTGCCCCGGCTTGTCTGAGAAGGGGAGCACAGAAAAAAGCGCGGCGTAGGCGAGGTAGCCGATGGCCAGCACTTGCAGCGCATCCAGAAAGACGAAGAAAGGGAGAGATTTTTCTTCTTCCTCTGGCATGGAGACGATGATGAGCAGCGGGATGGCGAAGAAGAAGTAGAGGAAGTCTTTGAGCGTGGCGCTGATTGGCTCGGCGTGGTCGATTAGAACTGTGACTGCGTCCATGCAGTCGGCGATGAGCCAGAAGACGAAGCCCGCTGCGATGAGGCACCACTTGATTCTTGTGCTGCGGGGGGATTTGGCGGCGCGCCAGAGGCAGGCGGCCAGGGCCAGGATGTTGGTGCCAAGGAAGAAAGCATAGGAGAACTGGAGGACTGCGGCCGGGAAGAGCAGGCAGAGGACGGGATGCGCGCAAACGACGGCCAGCGACAGCAAGATGAGTACAAGACTGCTGTGGAACTGGCGTTGCGACACCCGTTACGCTCCTATGGCCCTGATTTTATGGGAGATTTTCTCCGGTGTTACATAAAAGTATCGGGTATAGCGAAGGAAAAAATCAGCAAAAGTGCTTAGTTCTTTCGTAATAGCAACAAATTGCTACTTTTGCGTGGTCGCCTGGCTTTGAATCCAGGCGTTGATGTGGTCTTCAAGAACGTGTGCGGGCAGGGTGGCGTAGCCGGAGAGCGTGTCATGGAAGGCGCTGAGGCGGAACCTGGAGCCGAGGGCCTCTTCGGCCTTGTCGCGGAGAGTGAGAATGGCGATCTTGCGGGACTGCAGGGTGGGAGATTGCACGTTCGCGGATTGGGCCGGGGTGGCGGAGCCGGCTGCGGGGAGATAACTGACGGTGAAGAAGCGAACGAGGCGCTGGTAGGCGGGAAGGACCTGCTTGGTGATGGCGGCTTCGGTTTCGGTCTGAATGCGCTGCTGCTCGGCTGTAGGAATGGCGGCGGGGAAGTGCTTGAGGGGCGCGGCGAAGGGAGAGTCTTCCGGTTTGGCTTCGGCGAGTTGCTTAACCTGCGTGAGGGCGCTGTCGAGGACGGCTTTTTGCGGGACGCGGTGGTCTTCAATGCCGGTTCCCATGTTGGCGATGGTCTGGTCGATGGCGTCGGGCAAGGCATGGAGGCGGGCGGTCCAGTCGTCGTAATCCTTGACGGTGGAGAAGGGAAGCTGGTCGGCGAGGTCTGCGTACTGCGTGAAGACGCCGCCGTCTTCGTTGACCGGGGTTTCCCAGTCGCGGTTGCTGGAGGCTTCTATGTCGTTGGCTAGCTGGGCCATCAGGTCTTCGCGGGCTTTGGCTTCGGCGGGAGTGAAGCCGGTGGGGTCCACGGCGGCGATTTTAAGGAGGTAGTCCTGCTCGCGGGCGGTCCAGGAGTTCTGCGCGCTGGGGGAGTAGTCGGTGAGCTTGTCGTTGTAGCGCGTGTCGCCGATTTCCGAGGCGAATTCTGGGGAGTGCTCAAGGACGGCGTCCCAGTATTGCAGGGAGAGAGAGGCGAGGGCTTTGCGGCGGTCGTCGAGGGAGGCGGCAGGGGAGCCTTGCGCGTGGGATTGCGGGAGGAATGTGGATAGCGCAAGGGCGAACAGGGCGATACGACGCATTTCGATGGGAACCTCTCTGTGTTGAGTTTATTGGACGGGAAAGGTGGGGAACAGAGAGTAGGGAATAGGGAGTAGGGAGTAGAAAACAAAAGCAAGACCTTCCCTGTGCCTGAAAAATGGCTACGGTCAGGATGACATCGCTATTTTTTGTGGGAGAACTGAGATGGGAGAGCTGGCGGTGTGTGTATTCCCGGTCTCAGAATCGAGACCGGGGGCACTCGAGGTTTTTGCGGTACTCGCAGAGTGCAGGGAGGGCATTTCTGCACCCTTGTACCACGTTCCCTGCTTTAATGCGTTATCGGCGACTCGTTTTCGAGCAGGCGGTAGAGGGTGGAGCGGCTGATGCCTAGCTGGCGGGCGGCGCGGAGTTTGTTGCCGCGGTTGAGGTCGAGCACATATTGGACGTGGCGGTGGATTATGTCGTCGAGAGTGAGTGGCGCATTGGGCTGCGTTATGTTTGCTGCGCTGGCGTGGGGCTCACTGGACATTTCGCCGGGAGAGGGCAGGGACAGGTCTGACGGTTGGATAGTGTCGCTGCTGGACTCGAGCATGGCGGCTTCCAGAACGCTGGCCAGCTCGCGGACGTTGCCGGGCCAGTTATGCTGCAGCAGGCGTGCCAGCGTGCCGGGGCCGAGTGTGACGGGGCGCTGCTGGTAGCGGGCGCAGAGGCCGTCAAGAATAGCTTGCGAGATGGGGGCGATATCCTCTTTGCGCATGCGCAGCGGCGGCACGGCAAGGCGGACGGCGGTGAGGCGGAAGGCGAGGTCAGGCATGAGCTGGCCCTGTCCGGCCATCTGGCGGAGCGAGTTCTGTGAGGAGGCCACGAGAAGGACGCGGTTACCGGGGCGGTTTTGCAGGCCCTTGAGCACGTTGAGCAGGAGGCTCTGTCCGGGCGGGGTGAGCAGGTCTACGCGATCCAGATAGATGAAGCCGGCGAGGCGCGCGGGGTCGCAGTCGCCGAGTAGCCATTCGCGGGCATCGTGGCGCTCGAAGGGGGAGCGCGAGAGCGGCGAGCGGCTGAGGAGATGGCGGGCGAGGGTCTGCTTGCCGGAGCCCTGTTCGCCTTCAATGGAGGCAATTTGTACGTGCGGGGCGGCGGTTTCTGCCTGCAGGAGAAGCTTGCGCCATGCGGCGCTGATGCCGGCGGATTCCGTTATGTCAAAGGATGGGTGCGCGGGGCCCGGGAATTGCGTAGGTGTGGACATAGTAGTTTGCATCGTGGTGCTCATGTAGCCGCCTCCGTTACTTATGGAGGGCCTGAAAGGGCCCGGTGGCCTGAATGCGGCCAGCTTTTGTTTCATCGGCGGGCAGATGGAGAACGTTAGAGGCAGGGAGTAGAAAGCAAGGGATAAAAAAGCGCTCCCGGCGCAAAAGCAAGGCTCTGTTCGTGAGACATTCCATTTTGTAGTTGATTTTTAATACGTACGTACGTATTATACTTTTCATGAGTAGAGATTCCCTTCGCGAAGAGATTCTGAATGCCGGACTCAAGGTGATGTTTCGGGCGGGATATGCAGGGGCGACCGTGCGGGATATATGCGAGGCTGCGGGGGCGCCTCATGGTTCCTTTACCAATCACTTTCGCTCGAAAGAGCAGTTTGCAAAGGAAGTGCTTGACCGCTATTTTGCGAACCTGCAGGGGTATGTGAGGGCGGCGCTGGAAGACAGGTCTGTCACGCCGCGAAAGCGGTTGCAGAACTACCTGGAGACGATCAGCAATGTGCTGGCCGGCGATAACTGGAGCTGCGGGTGTTTGATTGGCGACTTCAGCATTGAGATCAGTTCCCAAAGCAAGCTTTTGCGCCAGAGGCTGGAGGCAATCTTCGAGGAGTGGCGCACGCCGTTTGCCGCGTGCATTACGGAGGGCCAAGCCATTGGGGAAATCGACGCCACATTCGATCCGATAGAGCTTGCTGATTTTTTACTTGCGTCCTGGGAGGGCGCAATTCTCCGCATGAAGGTGGAACGCGGCCCTGCTGCGCTCGAACGTTTTAGGAAAATTGCTTTTCAAACCGTGTTTTAAGGAGCAGAAATGACTGTCTTGTCTGATGTCACTTTGCCCAGGATGAATGTTCTGGATTCCACGATGGCCTATCGGGAAGCGGGAGATAAGGACGCTCCGGTTGTTCTCTTTCTGCATGGGAATCCTACGTCTTCGTATATCTGGCGGAATATTCTTCCGCTGGTTGCTCCGGTGGCGCATTGCATTGCGCCGGACCTGATTGGGTTTGGCCAGTCGGGGAAGCCTGATATCGAGTATCGCTTTGCCGACCATGTGCGATATCTCGATGCGTTTCTTGAACAGGCCGGGATTACGTCGGCTTATGTGGTTGCGCAGGATTGGGGGAGCGGGCTGGCGTTTCATTTGGCGGCGCGCAGGCCGGAGTTTATTCGCGGGCTGGCGTTTATGGAGTTCATCCGGCCCATGCCTACCTGGAATGACGCTGATCCGGGACAGGTGGAGACTTTTCAGAAGTTCCGAACGCCGGGTGTGGGCGAGGAGATGATTCTGGATCGCAACATGTTTATTGAGGGGGTTCTTCCGGCGGCTACTGTGCGGAAGCTTACGGAGGAAGAGATGGCGGTTTATCGAGCGCCGTTCGAGACTCGTGAGTCGCGGCGGCCTGTGTGGAAGTTTCCGAATGAGCTTCCGATTGAGGGAGAGCCGGCGGATGTTTATGCGCTTGTTGAGCAGGTGCATCTCGCGTTGGCGGAATCAACTTATCCGAAGTTGCTGTTTGTGGGCAATCCGGGGGCGTTGATTTCGCCTGCATTTGCGGAGGGTTTTGTGAAGGGTTTGAAGAACTGCAAAGTGGTACAGCTTCGCTCAGGGCTGCATTATCTGCAGGAGGACCATCCGGATGTGATTGGCAACATTGTTCGGGAATGGCTGGTTGGGCTGGGGATTGAATCGGATGCGAAGCAGAAGCTGGCTATCTAAGAATTTCCAGCCGATGCTTCATTTTTGTTGAAAATGCTGACGCAGATGGCTTGGCGTTTCCGCTACACTCCCTCTATTGAAAAATATTCTCAATTGGGAGGCGTGAAACGCCATGGCCACTTCGCATTGCCTGTATCTCCGTATTGCTTGCCGCTCACTTTTGCCTGCTGTTGCGTTGGGGGCTTGCACGTTGGCTCTTGCGGGCGGGCTCGTGGCTCAATCTGTTCCGCCTGCGTTGGAGGCCCCGCCAGCGGGACCGCCGGGAGTGGGGGCGCATGGCGAGAAGCTTGTCGGCATGCCGAGATTTCACGAGCCTGCGCCTTATGACATTCACGAGCACACGGGCTACAAGCAGATATTTGATGGCAAGAGCTTGAGCGGATGGGATGCGGACCCCAGCATCTGGCGTGTCGAAGGCGGCGTTATGGTGGGTGAGACTTTCGAGGGGAAGCCGAAGGGGAACAACTATATCGTTTATCGCGGGGATAAGACGCGTGACTTCGATTTGAAGCTACAGATGAAGATTGAGAAAGGCGGAGGCGGCGGTATTCAGTATCGCAGCGCCACGGGTGTGCCGTGGACTCGGCCGCAGCCTGCGGGGCAGCCACCCTACGACTTGAAATTTATGATGACTGGGCCACAGGCTGACTTCTGGTTTCCGGTGAGTGCAGCGGCTGCGTCGTACTCAGGCCAGTGGTACTCGGAAAATACGCTGCAGGGCATCCTTGCCTATCGCGGACAGGTTACGGAGGCGTTGCCGGGGCAGACGAATCGGCTGGTTGCGAATATCGGCGACAGGCAGGCACTGGGCGGCTATGTAAAGGTCAACGAGTGGAATGACTACGAGATTATTGCGCGCGGCGACGTGATGATGCACATTATGAATGGTCAGTTGATGGCTGTCTTCATTGATGACAACCAGGATTCTGCGAATAATCAGCCGGGGCTTATCGGGTTCGAGATTGAAAGCGAGCCGTGCAAGATTTCTGTGCGCAATATCTGGCTGCGGAAGTTCGATTAGTGATAAGGCTCTGATTCAAAGCAAAACAAAACAGCGCTGGCTATTACGCATATAGCCAGCGCTGTTGTTTTCTTGTTCCTGGTCCCTTAGCTTTGGAAGCGCTTGCTGGGGGTGTCGGAGAAGATTTGGCCGTCGCGGATGTGGACTACGCGGTGGGCGAACTCAGCGATGTCGGGCTCGTGGGTTACGAGGACGATAGTGTTGCCCTTGGCGTGGAGATTGTCGAAAAGCGCCATGATCTCGACGCCGGTTTTGGAGTCGAGGTTGCCGGTGGGTTCGTCGGCCAGGATAATGGACGGGTTGTTGATGAGGGCACGGGCGATGGCGACGCGCTGGCGTTGGCCGCCGGAGAGCTCGTTGGGCTTGTGCATCATGCGCTCTTCAAGGTTGACGCTGGCGAGTGCAGCTTTTGCGCGCTCGGTGCGCTCGTGGGCCGGGGTGCCGTTGTAGATGAGCGGCAGCTCCACGTTGTGCAGCGAGCTGGCGCGGGAGAGCAGGTTGAAGGTCTGGAAGACGAAACCAATCTCCTTGTTGCGAATGCGGGCAAGCTGGTCGTCGTCGAGATCGCTGACAAGCTGGTTGTTGAGCCAGTACTGGCCCTTGGAGGGCGTGTCGAGGCAGCCGATGAGGTTCATCAGCGTGGATTTTCCTGAGCCGGAGGGACCCATGATAGCTACGTATTCGTTGCGCTTGATGCGCAGCGAGACGCCGCGGAGGGCGTGCACCTGCTGCTCGGAGCCCATGTCATAGGTGCGCCATAGGTCTTCTACCACGATGACGTCGCCCTGGTCGGGCGCGGTGATCACGGGGGCTACTTCAGTTCCGACGGTGTCGAGGGCCATGCTCATTGCTTTCAGTGGTCAGTAATCAGTGGTCAGTGGTCAGAATTCGGGGCGATGATGGGGCAGGTTTTTTGCTGACCACTGACCACTGAAAACTGACACTGTTTTGACTTACGCAGAGTTGTTTCGCTTTGTTCCGTTCGGCGCTACGTCGTGCTGTTCGGCGTGGGCGGTTTCTGTGTATCCCGTTTGATGAGGGCGTTCTCTTTCAGGACTCGCAGAGTTTTGTAGGGGCCGGTGACGATTTCGTCACCCTCCTTGAGGCCGCTGAGCACTTCAATCTGCGTGGCGCCGGTGATGCCGGTGGTGACGGGGACGAAGTGCGTGCGGAGGCGGCCGCTCTTGTCCTTGTTGACCACGAAGACACCTTGCTGGTCGGGTGTTCCGGCTGCGGGCTTGGTGGCGGCCTGTACGTTGGCCGCGCCTGCGGCGGGTGCTTCCTGCGGCTTGATGGTGAGCGCCTGGATGGGCAGCGCGAGGACGTTGCTCTTGGCCGCGGTGGTGATTTTTGCCGTGGTGGAGAGGCCGGGGCGGAGCGCGTCATCAGGCTGGTCGAGCGTGACGACTACCTTGAAGTCCTTGGCTTCTTCTGTGCCGCTGGTGGACTGCGAGGTGGCTACGCCGGTGGAGCGGAGTAGGGCCTGGTCACCGACGAGGGTGACGTGGCCTTTGAAGACGCGTCCGGGGATGGCGTCCACGGTGACGTCGGCGGGCTGGCCGATTTTGACGTTGACGATGTCGGTTTCGTCTACCTTGACCTCGGCGGTGATGACGCTCATGTCGGCGACGGTCATAAAGGTGGAACCTTCGGTGTTCTGGATACCTTCAACGACGGTCTCGCCTTCGCGGACGGGCTGGTTGGTGACGATGCCGTCAAAGGGGGCGATGGCGTTGGTAAGGTCGAGCGCGTTTTTGTTGGCGCGGAGGGTGGCGACCTGTGTGCCGAGGTGGCCGCGGGCGGAGGCGGTGTTGGCCTTGGCCTGGTTGAGCGCGGCAACACGCTGATCGACGGTGGCGACGTCGGTGTCGTAGGCGGCTTTCTTGGCGTCATAGTCCTGCTTGGCCATGATGCCGGCCTGGTAGAGATTCTGAGCGCGGCTCCAGTCGAGCTGCTTCTGTTCGAGGTCAGCCCTGGCCTGCTCTACGTTGGCCTCGGCAGTCTTTTCGGCGGCCAGGTAGCCGTTGATGTCTGTCCGGGCGGCGGAGATGGCGGCCTGCTGACCGGCGACCTGCGCTTCCTGCTGGACGTTTTCCACGGTGGCGACGAGCTGTCCCCTCTTCACGTGGTCGCCTTCTTTTACATAGAGATGCGTGATGCGGCCCATGGCAGTGGCGCCGAGGTTGGCGTAGGTTTTGGGCTTAATCTGGCCGGTGCCGCTGATGACGGTAGTGAGGTCCTGGCGCGAAACCTTGGCAGTGAGAACTTTTGTGTAGCCAGACTGCTGCTTGATAACCATAAAGGTAATCAGACCGGCCACCACAAGCACAGCAAGGACAATCAAAAGGATTTTTTTCATGGGGAGTTCAGGCTCCGTGGAAGATACGACATCCAGTGTACGCAAAAAGAAGGATTGTTGTTCCGGGAATTGCGAAAAGCAAGGGAGTAGGGAACAGGGAGTAGGGAATAGAAAACTTCTGGAGGAGAGTTTTCCTTTAATAAGCAAATGAAGATGGCGGGAGAAAAGATATGGGAGAAAGAGAATTCGACATGCGATATCATTAAAGTCAATATGACAGCATTGCTGTCGTTCGCTGGAGGTGTTGTTGCTTTATGGCAGTGGTAACAGTTCGCAATCTCGCGGAGGAAACGCATCGGGCATTGCGGGTGCTGGCGGCTCATCATGGGCGGAGTACCGAGGCGGAGATTCGCGCCATTCTAGATGAGGCTGTGCGGCCGGAGAAGCGCACTCGCATCGGTTCGGAGCTTGCAGCCTTCGGGAAGAAGTTCGGCGGGGTGGATCTGGATATCTCGCGGGCCGGGGCGGAGACTGATGAGGCTACGTTCGATTGATTATTCTCGATACGAATGTGGTTTCAGAATCCCTGAAGCCCAGTCCGTCCGAGCGCGTTTTGGAATGGCTGGATGAACAGTCGGCTGAAACACTGTATTTAACCTCGATTGCCTGGACAGAGATTCTGGCGGGTGTGGTTATGTTGCCGGACGGCAAGCGGAAAGCAGGCCTGCAGTCCGGGTTAATGGACCTGATTGAGCGCCTATTTGGTTCCAGAATTCTGCCCTTTGATTATTCTGCGGCGGAACGCTATATCGAGATTCTTGCGCAGACGAGCAAAGCTGGGGTGAGTATCTCCGTAGCGGATTGTCAGATTGCGTCGATAGCCCTGTCGCGCGGGTTTCAGGTGGCTACAAGGGATGTGGGACCGTTTCTAGCCGCTGGAGTATCGGTCATCAATCCCTTTGAATGATTCGATATGTTGACGTTCTCCGCGCATTTCCGTCCTACTCTTTAAGTTTTCTATGCAGGCACTTCTACTCGTCAGTGCGGATTTGCTTGCCGGGGCTGTTTGGGGAACGTAAAATAGGGCAATCAGAATCGGGGAAGATTCAGGAGTTTCTTGAAGGCCATGATGTCCAAACGTTGTTCCTTGCTAGTTGCCGCCATTGCTTGCGGCTTTGTCGCCGTGCCCGCTTCCAAGGTGGCCGCTCAGAATCCACCAGCGCAGCAGCCTGCGGCTACGGAACAGGCTCCCGCGCAAGGACAGGAAGTTGATCCTCTCAAGCGCCAGCGCTCGGACAAGGAAACCTTCCAGGCCCGCAAGGAACTGAAGCAGGAGTTGAAGGGCGCTTACAAGACCTGGCTTGAGCAGGACGTAGCCTACATTATTACGGACGAAGAGCGGAAGGCCTTCAAGAGCCTTTCCAACGACGAAGAGCGCGAGGCGTTCATCGAGCAGTTCTGGCTGCGCCGTAATCCGAATCCCGATTCTCCTGAGAATGAGTACCGCGACGAGCACTATCGCCGCATTGCCTACGCCAACGAGCACTTTGCTGCCGGCAAGCCGGGATGGAAGACGGACCGTGGTCATATCTATATTGCGTTTGGCAAGCCGGACTCGATTGACTCGCACCCTTCGGGTGGTTCGTACCAGCGCCCCATTGATGAAGGCGGCGGTGAGACTTCGACCTTCCCGTTTGAGACGTGGCACTACCGCTATCTCGAAGGCATTGGCGACAACATCGATATCGAATTTGTGGATACCTGCCAGTGCGGCGACTACCACTTTACGATTGACCGCTCCGAGAAGGACGCGCTGCTGCGCGTGCCGGGCGCGGGTCTGACGCAGTGGGAAGAGATGGGCATGGCGAAGAAGGCTGACCGCTTCAAGGGCGGCGGCGAAGCGCTGGGCCTTGGTCCGCAGGCGAGTGGGCAGAACTCCAAGGAGTTTGACCGTATTGAACTGGCGGCGAAACTGTTTGCGCCTCCGCCGATCAAGTTCAAGGATCTGGAAGGCTTTATCTCCGAGCACACGATTATGAGCGGGCCGCCGTTGCCGTTCGATGTACGGACGGACTTTGTGAAGGTGACCGAGAGCACGGTGCTGGTTCCGGTTACGCTGCAGATTAAGAACCGCGACATCACCTTTGTGACCAAGGACGGCGTCTCGAAGGGCGTGGTGAATATTCTTGGCAAGGTGACGACGCTGACGCACAAGACGGTGCAGACCTTTGAGGACGTCGTGGAAGTGACAGAGCCGGCGGAACTGCTGCAGCAAAAGCTGGACCAGAAGTCGATTTACTGGCAGGCGTTGCCGCTTCGCCCGGGCCTCTATCGCCTGGATGTTGCGATTAAGGACGTGAACAACCCGGACCACGTGGGCGTTTATGGCCGCGGCATCAACGTGCCGACCTTCACCGATGACAAGCTGTCCACGTCGTCGCTGATTCTTTCCGACAACATGACGCCGGTGGATTCGCACTCGGTGGGCACGGGTAGCTGCGTGATTGGCAATACGAAGATTTGTCCGCGCGTGCAGGTCAACCCGGCTACTCCGGTGAGCTACAAGCGGAACCAGAATCTTGCTTTCTGGATGCAGGTGTACAACCTGGGCATCGACGAACAGAGCAAGAGCAATATGGCGACGGTGACGTATCAGATTGTCGATACGGCCACCAACAATGTGATTTTCGAGAAGCAGATGGATTCCAAGGAGTTAGGGACGCACAGCGACCAGCTAACGGTGGAGAAATCGCTTCCGATTGCGGGGCTGAGTCCGGGCAAATACAAGGTAACCATCAAGGTCAACGACACTATTTCTAAACAAGAGATTGCGCAATCGGCACCTTTTGTCGTGGAATAGTAACAATTCCTCCGCGCAAGACCGCTACCCGGCTATGAGCCGAGGGCAGGTGCGGAGAAAATGAAATGATTTTTTAGCCAGGACGCCGCGCAGTCACAGTCAAACGAAGAGTGATTTTACGCAGGCTCCATTTCGCGTTGTTTCTGCTGCTGGCAACCGTAGCTGCTGTGCCCACCGTGGCGCATGCGCTGGCTGGTGCGTCGGTAAGCGGCGTGGTGCGCAACTCTGCCGGCGTGCCGCAGATGGGCGCGCAGGTGCAGTTACTGCGCCCGGACCTGACGGTAATTGCCACGGTCACGACGGATAGCGATGGCGCTTTCAGCTTCCAGTCTCTCTTTCCCGGAAAATATGCAATCAAGGCGATGGGCGCATCCTTTCTGCCCGCGCTGCGTGAGAATGTGCGGGTGCGCACGGGAACAGTCGTGAGCATGACGCTGAACACGCTCTATGAAGTGATGCAGTGGCTGCCGAGCCAGCCGCGCAATGCGGGTACGCCGAAGGACGATTGGGCGTGGACGCTGCGTTCGGCGGCGAACCGTCCGCTGCTGCGCTGGCTGGAAGATGGTCCGCTGGTGGTCGTCTCTGAGGGCTCGAATGCGAAGCCGAAGCTGAGAGCGCGGCTGGTGGCGAGCGGCCAGCAAGGCAGCTTTGGTGAAAACGGCGAGCGGATTTCGGTGGAAGTAGAAGAGACGCCGTCGCAGAGCCGCGAGCTGCTTGCTCGTGTCGATTTTGACCCGTCAACAGATGCGGGTATGGAATCAATGCTGGGCTTCCGGCAGGACCTTGGCTTTGCGGGTGCGGTAGAGTCGGTCGCGGCGATTGCGGTGCATCCAGAGATGGAAGCTGGTGGCGCTGAGGGGCTGGAAGAGGCTTCCGTCAAGACATCCGAGCGCATGAGCTTTGGCGACCTGGCAGACGCCGAGGTTGGCTCGCAGCAAGTGCTGGCGCGCTTCTCGTCAAATGAGCCGGGAAATCCGCTGGGCGCGAAGACGATTTTTGCGGCTCTGCCTTATGCTGACGTGGATTGGCGCAAGGGCGACTCGACGATTCGCTACCGCATGGCGACGGCGGTTCCGGCTATTGGCACGGATGAGTCACGAGCGGCGGGCATGCTGCCTGCGCTGGCCGTGAGCAACGGCAATCTTGTGATGGAGCATGGCCTGCACCAGGAGATTGGCTGGGAGCGGCGCACGGAAAACGGTACGGGCCTGCAGGTGCTTGTCTATGCGGATTCGATGAGCAACCCGGTGCTGGAAGCAAGCACGCGCAGCGCGAGCGGCAGCACGGTTGCCGCGGATGCTTTGCTGGATAACGAAAGCGGCCTGATGCGTACGGCTGGGCAGGGCTTTTCTACGGCGGGCGTGATGGCCACGTTTGAGAAGCGTCTGCCGGGTGGCAATTCGGTTCGGCTGAGCTATGCCAATGGCGATGCGTTGGTGATTCCGGTGGCGATGCGCGGTGCGATGCCGCTGGCAGCCCTGGTGGCAGCGGCGCGGCCCAAGCGGGCGCAGATGTACTCGCTATCGCTTTCCGGCACGATTGAGGGAACGGGCACGCGCTGGCGTGCAAGCTACCGCTGGCAGCCGGAAGATACGCTGACGCGCGTGGCGCCGTTTGCGCTGGATGCCGCAGAGCCCTTCCTGAACCTGCATGTTCGGCAGCCTATGTGCCGCACGCATGGCGAGCACACGCGTAGCATTGACGCGATGATGGATGTGCGGAATCTGCTTGCGCAAGGCTACAGGCCGTTTGTTCTGCCGGATGGTTCGGTGCTTGTGTTCGCACAGGATCAGCGCAGCCTGAGCGCGGGTCTGGCATTCACTTTCTAAGGCAATGTTCGCGGAGTAAGCGGTGCTTGCAAAGTTAGTCTCACTGCGTTTTGGAATCCACAACTTTCTGTGCTATATTCATTGAGGTGGTGAGAGCAGTTGTTGTGCTCTGCGAGCGCTTCTCAGGCGCCTCGAAACCCTCTTAAAACCCTCCCGGACGCGTAGCTCAACTGGCAGAGCATTCGGCTCTTAACCGACAGGTTGTAGGTTCGATTCCTACCGCGTCCACCATTTTAATTCAACAGCTTACGGCTCCGATAGACTCCCCGATGACCCGCCAAAATGCCCGACTGTGGGGACTTTTGTGGGTACTCACCTTCAAAACCATGCGTATTCGCGGGTGATTCTGCGTACTGCTGCTTGCAGGATTTAACGACGATGCAAGCGTTGTAGAGAAGCGAAGCGCGGATGCAAAGGCGCTGCTGCCCGCATTGGACAAGGCATGCAGGGAGGCGGCCGACGCAATTCATGGCCGGGTGGTTGTACTTTCTTCTTCTCCGCTACTGGGGTGGGGGCGCGAAGCCTCTTTGAAGATACTGGAGCCGACAGGTGGGAGCTTTCCGGTTCTTGCGGAAACATTTCTTGGGCTGCGCCATGGACCAATGTCGTTTCTTACGTCGGATACCTTTGTGCTGTGCCTGTTCTCGAATGATCCTATCCGCTATCTATATGAGCTTGACCTGGTCAAGGAACTCCGAGCGAAGAAGCTGGGATATCTTTCGGGCATTGGCGGGGGAGAAGAAGCGGAACACCTGCTGGATCATCGGATTCCAGTAGTGGCAAGCGATCTTCCGGATGCGTTGCGGACGCCATTCGAGATTATTAGCCCGCACCTGCTGGCCTATTATGTCAGCGTCGACGCGGGGCTGAATCCGGACAATCCGAGCCCGGACGGCGTTATCGATCGCGTTGTCCAGAGCGTAACCATCCATCCAACAGACTAAAAATTTCAGCGGGCGCGGGAGAGTTGTGTGACGGAACAGGCAGAACGGCAGGAGGTGTCTGCAACAGGCCGGCTAAGCCGTACGCTGAGCCTTTGGAACCTGGTTGTGATTGGGGTGGTTGTGATTGGGGTGGTTGTGATTCAGCCGACGGCGCCGATGGGCATTTACGGCGTGGTGAGCAACCGGGTGCACGGCCACGTGGTAACGACGATCCTGATTGCCATGGTGGCAATGCTGTTTACTGCCGTGAGCTACGGCTGCATGGCGCGCAAATACCCAAGCGCGG
Source organism: Occallatibacter sp. FHG110214_02 (assembly GCF_059115385.1). Taxonomy (NCBI): domain Bacteria; kingdom Pseudomonadati; phylum Acidobacteriota; class Terriglobia; order Terriglobales; family Acidobacteriaceae; genus Occallatibacter; species Occallatibacter sp. FHG110214_02. The sequence goes on from NZ_JBZYWK010000020.1 coordinate 55,778, forward strand.
GCTCGGCGTACACCTATGTGAGCTGCGAGACTAACTCTCTGCTGGGCTACATCGTCGGCTGGGGTCTGGTGATGGATTACCTGTTGGACCCATTGATCTGCACGGCGTTCTGCGCAAAAGCCGCGGAAAATATCGTTCCCGGTGTTTCCTACTACATCTGGGTGCTTATCTTTTCGGCGTGTTTTACCTGGATGGGCGTGCGCGGAGTGAAGACATCGGCGTGTGTGAATGAAGTCATGTGCATCGCGATGAGCATAGTTGTGCTGATTTTTCTGATTGCGGTGGCGCGCTCCGTGTGGGGAGGTCCATACGCGGAGCCGGATCTCATGCTGCCGTTCTACAACGCGGCAACGTTTAATTTTTCGAGCGTGCTGGGCGGCACGTCCGTGGCAGTGCTGACGTATATCGGGTTTGACGCGGTATCAACGCTCTCAGAAGAGGCGCGGAATCCGCGAAGAAAAATTTTGCTGGCGACGATTCTAGTGTGCCTGATTGCTGGCGTACTGTCGTCGCTGGAGGTGTATGCGGCAGAACTGGTGTGGGGATCGCAGCTGTTTGCCGGCAATGAGGTTGAGTCCGCGTTCGCGCTGCTCTCGCGGAGGGTGGGCGGCGTGGCACTGTTTCGTGCCATCAATCTGACGCTACTGGTGGCCAACATGGGATCGGGGATTGGCTCGCAGCTTGCCGCGGGCGGATTCTTTACAGAATGGGCCGCAGCAACGCGCTGCCACGGTCCTTTTTCAGTGTGATTGAACCGAAGCGGCAGGTTCCTCGCAACAGCATCCTGGTTGTGGGCGCAATAGCGTTTGCCGGCGCATCGTTGCTGGAGCTCTTCTCGGCACACCTGGGCGGCGGCGCGTATGAGATTGGCGCGGAGATGCTGAACTTTGGCGCGTTTCTCGCGTTCACCGGAGTAAACGCGGCTTGCTTTCTGCACTATTGGCGGTGGGACCTCGCCGTCATACAGGCATCCTGGCGGCCTCAGCGCTGAGCTTTGTCATTTGTCTGTTCATCTGGATTCATCTGGGTAATATGGCCAAGGCGCTAGGTCTTGTGTGGATGGTTCTGGGGCTTGGCTACGGGGCGATTCGCACACGCCGGTTTGGAGTGCGGATGTTCCAGCTCGACGAGGTGCTTGAATAGGCAGGCGCGAATCAGACAAGAATCAGGTTGCAGCCGAAGCCCTTCAGCCGTTCCTGGAAGGCTTCGCTAAGATTCGTATCGCTGATAACAGTATCGATCTCAGAGAACTCCGCGATGCGCGCAAGCCCACGTTTGGAAAACTTGCTGGAGTCTGCAACGAGGATAATCTCGCGGGCGATGCGCATCATGGCGCGCGTAACAATGGTCTCGTCGAAGTTGGCGCCGCTCACGCCAAAGTCGGGGTCACATCCTGCGCCGCTTAGAAAGAACTTGTCCGCGGCAAATTGATTGAGCATATCTTCGGCCGTGCGGCCTACGATGGAGGCAGACTCTCCGCGTACCGTGCCACCGATGATGAAGGTTTGCACGCCACGTGCATCGAGAAGCTCGGCGGCAATGTTGACACCATTGGTAATGACCTGGAGCGCATGCTTGTTCTTGATGCCACGGGCGAGCTCAACGGTTGTTGTGCCGGAATCGATGACGACCGTTTCCCCGTTGCTAACGAGAGTTGCGGCCATGGCCCCAATGCGGCGCTTTTCATCTGCATGGGATTTGAGCCGGTCATTGACTGAGGACTCCTGCAGAATGGTATCGGGAGAAACGGCACCGCCATGGGAACGCATGAGCAACCCGCGCTGATGCAGGTCGTTGAGATCGTTGCGAATCGTGACGGCGGATGTGTTGAAGACGTTGGCCAGCTCGTTGACCTTGACGCGACCCTGCGTACGAATCTTATGCAGAATCTGCATGCGGCGCTCTTCGCCGAGCATGCCTTCCATTGAGGCTCCCGGAAGCGGCTTCTCCTGTGCTCCCGTAGAAAGCGGGGCCAGTTCTTTCGATTTTCCTGCCCGCGACCTCTGCTTTTCCAAGCCCCACTCCTTATCGCCGCTTTTCAGTGTATCTTCGAGCGGGCAAGTGTAAATGGAATTGCTGCGGACAGGCTTTCTGCCTGCCTGCCGTGCCCGGATACAAAGTAAATTCAAATTGAGCTGCTAAGCAACACTCAAGATAATTGACAATTATAAGTGTTCGCAAGATACTGGGAGAAATTTTGGCGGATTTCGATACTTTATGAAACATATCGAAAACAGCATCGGCAATCCGTAAGGAAGCAGCAATGGTTCAGAAGTTCAAGGCTGTCCTCGGGTTGCTTCTGGCGGCAGCGGCATTTTCGACACATGCGCAAGCGCCTGCTTCGCAGAGTACCGCGGAGATTGTTACTGCACTGCGAACGCATCAATATGACCGCGCGCTGGCTCTTCTGGAGGCGGCTATCCAGAACTCTCCCCAGGAGGTGCGGCTCTGGGATTTGAAGGGTATTGCACTTTCCTCGCAGAGACAGACGGATGATGCGCTGAAGGCATTCCGCCACGCGCTCAGTCTTGCGCCAGATGACCGGGCGGCTCTCGAAGGAGCAGCCAAAATTGAGTATGACGAACGGACTCTGGATGCCAGCGCGACGCTGGAGCGCCTTGTACGGGTGGATGCGCACAACAGTGTGGCCCACGCCATGCTCGGTGAGATCGCGTTTGAGCGCAAGGAATGCGGCAAGGCCGTGGCGGAGTTTGAAGAGGCCGGAGCAGTGTTGGATGCGAACCCGGAGGCGCTGGAGCACGACGGCATGTGTCTGCTGAAAGATGGCGAGAACGAAAAGGCGCGGCCTGTCTTTGAGCGGCTCCTGATCCTCAAGCCGGCAGACGCCATAGTTCGCAAGCAGCTTGCGGCATTGCAACTGGATTCCGGCGATACGAATGGCGCGTTGAGCACGCTGAAGCCGACTCTGTCAGACGTAGCGGATAGTGGTGCGCTTTCGCTGGCGTCCGCCGCATATGAGAAGCAAGGCCGCACTCCGGAAGCCGTCGAACTACTGCGCAAGGCGATTGTGCTTGACCCTGCGAAAGAAGATCTTTATGTGCAGTTTGCGGAGCTCTCGTTCAAGTATCAGTCGTACCAGGTAGGCGTGGATATGGTGAATGCGGGGTTGAAGATAAGGCCCGATTCCGCCGCGTTGCTTCTTGTGCGCGGCATCCTGCTAGTGCAGCTGGAGCGGTATGCCGAGGCTGAAAAGGCTTTTGAGAGAGCAGACCAGTTGCAGCCGGGCTCGTCTCTGGTTGGGTCCGCGCAAGGGATTCTGGCGGAGCAGACAGGCTCGGTCGAAACGGCCATTCCGGTGATTCGCGAGCGGCTGAAGGCGAGGCCGCGCGATCCGCATCTTCTTTATCTGTTGGCGGAGAACTTGAGCGCAAAAGGCGACAATAGCGAGAATCAGGACGAGGCGATGCGGGCTGCCGAGGCCGCACTCACGATGCAGTCGGATATGGCGGAGGCGCATGATTTGCTGGCGAAGATATACCTGGCAAGGGGCGACAATGTGCATGCGGAAGCGCAGTCGCGGCTGGCGCTGCGATATGACCCGGAAGATCAGACAGCGGTCTATCACTTGATTAGGGCGCTGCACAAGCAGGGACGGGAGAAGGAAATATCGGAGTTGACTAGACGACTCCTGGACCTGAGGGAGGCTGCCGACCAGAGAGAGGTCGAGGCCAACCGTTACAAGCTGGTTGGCGAAAGCGCGGACTCGGGGACAAGCCAGCCGCATTAGCGCCAGTTTTACTTCGGCGGCTGACGGCGTGTGAGGAGCAGGGTTCCAAAGAGGCTTGTATCGCGCCAGAAGAGACCGTTCATTCCAGACCAATGAAGCTGCTGCTTGAGCGGTCCCGCGCCGGCGTCATTGTCGTTAACGGCGATATCGAAGCCGATGCGACGGCCGCCTTTTTCAATGGCTTTCATGCGAGCACCGGGAAGACGCATCCGCACTTCAAGGATATAGCCATCGGTGGTGCGCTTGAAGGCGTAGGCTCCGTCGTAGGGCATCTGCCCGAAGAGCGCGGTAACGTCGTTCTTTGCCATCACTTCGTCAGGGTACGCCAACGGTTCCTTTGCACCGCTGGGCAGCAGGAACATAGGCTGCGGAGCGCCCTTCTGATACTTCCAGAAGTTATCGAAGACGAACGGATGCTTCTGACTGAAGACGAAATGAAATTCATGGTGCATCGGGTCGCCAATGTAGTAGCGCGACATATTGGAGCCGTCGTTATCCAGCATCAGCTCCACGCCATCGTCATCCCAGGAGCCAGTGTCCATGGTTGGCGCCAGAGAGCCATGCGGCTCGGTCACGCGGTCGTCCGTGACGTGGACGGCTACATAAATATAGGTTTCGTCCCAGAGCAGTTTGAAGGTTGCGGAGAGATCACTAGGGCCTTGCCACTTCGCGTCGGACATGCCCTGCCCGACATAGAAGAAGCTGGCCCGGTTCATAGTGAAGCCGGGAACGTTCTTCCACTCCGTGAGGTCCCCGTCAATCACTATAGGGGAGTTGCGGTGCATGGCGCGGTATGTGGCCCAGGGATGCGGTGAGACCGCAGCACACGGAGCAATGCCAAGCGCGAGAGCAAGCAGCGGCACCCATGCGAAGCGGTGTTGAAACGGATGTGGAGTATGCGCCATGCGAAGCTCTCGTTTCAGAAGTTAGCCACCATATTCAGTTCTTTGTCCGTGCCGGCAGGCAGCGTGATGGTTGCACTTGCGGCATCGAAACGCGTCCAGGGCTGGCCGTTGATGGTGACCGACTTGAGAGGAGACTCGCCGGGAACACGCAGCCGGAGCCTTGCATCCGTTTTGAAGCCTGCGGGTAGTTTGATTTGGGCAACAATAGAGCCAGCAGCTATGTGAGAGTGAATAGAGTAGCTGACGCTGCCCCAGCGTGTGGGAGCATCTTCGACAGAGATGGATTTCCCATCCTGCAACCAGTCGCTTGGAGTGCCTTTTGCAAGCCAGAGCACATCGGCCTGTGGGTCCTCAAAAACGAGCAACCACTTGGTCATTAACGTAACGACCAACTGAGCGGGCGTGCAGTATGGCGCGGCAGCCACAGTTGGAAGAATGTTGCGGGTTTCCGGCGCAGTCCAGCTTCCGCGCGTATATTGGTGCGCCATGTCGGAGTAGGTCAGCAGCAGGGCCTTGCGAATCATGTCGTGCTGGATGAGCGCGTAGCCGTTGCCGTAGGAAAGGAAGCCTGCAAGCTCGCCCGTGTTGTAGCCGTACGCGGTTGGCAACCCCAGGATGATGTCGTGGTGGCGCGTGCGGTAGTCGATGACTATCTTCACCTGCTCATCCGTCAGGACGCCGGAGTAGAGCATTTCCATAAAAGCGCGGTAGGAGCGGTACTGCGGGTCCTCCTTGTCCTTGGGCACGGCTATGTGGAAGGGCTCGTGCACACCGGCAATGGCGGGTAGGATGCTTTCTCCATCGAGATGCAGGATAGACCTCGAGATCGCGGCCTGGATGTCGATTTCCAGTTCTGAGGACTCCTGCTGCAGTTTGCGGCCCCACTGCGTAAGCTCGGGGTTGTTTGTCTTTACGCCAATCTTCTCCCAGACGATGCCAAGGTCGTGAAACCCGCGCGCCGCCTCGGTGCTGTTCGAAAAGTACGGCTGCATATAGCGCTCGGGATGCGGATCAAGGCAGGCATCTGCTTCCGACCATCCCGCGATCAACCCATAAGCCGCACTCGATTGCGGCAACTTTTTGCCGCGTTCGCGCAGGGCAAGCAGGAGTTTGGCCACGCCATCGATGCGGCCGCGCAGCTTCAATAGCAGAGCCGGGTCGCCGCCGTAGCTCGCATACTGTGCCACTACTGTGAGCATGCGCCCATATTGCCCGGTCTCCGGGCCGCGGTACAGAATGGAGCCATCGTCGCGGACGAACTTCCCAAAGTAGTTATCAATATATTGTCCGGCCTGGGAGACCATGCCCCACTCAAGCATGGCAGCAGTGTCGACGTTAAAAGTGTCAGGAAACCCATCGTGCTCACTGCCGCCATAGTTGCGATCAAGAACACCATACTTCGGATAGTCGCCGATGCGGGTCATCATCTCTTGGATGAGAGAAAAGCGCGCCATATTGGAGAAACGCTCATCGGGGACGGAGATCTTCATTGCGGGCGCGAGGGTATGGTTCCATTCTGAGCGCAGACGAACGAGATCGCTGTAAAAATCAGCCGCGTCGTATCCCGTTCGTGGAGGGAATGGCTGGTATGAGTCGATGTACTTGATCCATTCCAATTGATTGTTCCGAACATGAGCAATGCGATACCAGGCAGGCTGGATGCGGTTGTTGCCATTAGAAATGCGCAGCGGAGCGTAAGCCAGCATTTCCACCCAACTGCCAGGCTCTTCCGGATAAACAAACCGCAGCACAGGTAAAAAGCCGCCGATCAGGCCATTGCGAACAGTTCCGTTGTTGCGGCTTGTGATGACAGAGGGGAAATAGATGGCGGGATCGAAATCCGGGGTTCGCCCGCCGTATTCAAAGCCAACTTTATCAAAAGTCTGCGGAGCACCCACAAAGGCATAAGTTTGCATCTTCCGGATGGGCGGAAAGACGGAGGCGATCTGCGCATACTCAGGGTCGCCAGGTTTGGAGAGGATTTCGTCTCCAAGCAGATCGGAGGAGCTCTTCATGACTTCATCCACGGAGTGGCCGAGATAGGGTTGCGTCGATGGGTCATTAGCGGTCGACTCGGAGCTTTTCGCTAGGCTGAGTCTAATGCCAGCCTGGTCGACAAAGACCAATTGGCCATCCATCTGCGTGAAGTCTTCGAGCACAGCCTGTCTGCCGGAAAGAACCGGAATGATCTGCATAAGAGTCCATTGGCCCGAGTGTTCGCCGGGGCGGAGGGTCGCGGAATGACCGTTCAAATGGAGCTCAACTGAGCCGGAATCGTTGAAGCGAATGACGCGGGTATCTTCGAGAGCGGATGCAAAGCCCGGCAAAGAAACAAATAAAAGGCTGAGGATTGAAAGAAATCGACACATAGTTACTTTCCTCGCAGAGCGGTACGGTCACGGGTCTCCAGCGCGAATCGAGTGCGTAGGCGACACATACAAAAAATAAAACGACAAGCGAATTACGAAAAATGTTGACACGAAACGAATATAAAAGCAAACATAAATATCAAATCGTAAGTTTGCGAAACTTCCTAGATGTTTCTATTTGAGAGCGGAGGCCGAAAAGTGAAACACAACGTCAGGGCGCTTCTCGTATGTTTATTGGCTGGCATGGTAGCAGTTCCGGCTGCTCTTGCACAGTTCAGCGCTAGCGTGCAGGGCACGGTGGTCGACCCAAGCGGGGCAAGCATTTCGAAAGCAAAGATTCGGATTCAAAAGATCGACAACGGGGTTGCGCAGGAGAAAGAGACCGACTCCGGCGGCAACTTCAGCTTTGGCAGCCTGGCGCCGGGCGAGTATCAGGCCACGGTGAAGGCGGCCGGCTTTGCCGACAGTGTCATCGCCTTCAGCCTGACAACAGGGGAGCCGAGGAGCCTGCCGGTCACGCTGAGCATTGCCGGTCAGCAGCAGCAGGTGACTGTTTCCTCGGAGGCTCCGATCCTGGACCCCGGTGACAGCCGGCTGTCGCGAACGATTGACTCCGTCGAGTTGCACACCATTCCGATTGCGGGCCAGAACTTTATGGGCCTGACGTCAATGGCTCCCGGCGTATCAGGGCTTGGCGTAGCCGTAGGCACAAACCCGACGGCCAACAGCAGCGGCCTGCCGGGACAGATTCCCGACAACTTTGCGACCGAACTGCCGGTGGATGCGAGTGCGAACGGGCGCAGCCTGCTGAGCAATATGTTTGTGGTGGATGGGCTGGACGTGACGAGCGACATCACGGGTGGCACGGCGAACCTGAGCCCAAATCCTGATGCGGTGCAGGAGTTCACCATAGAGACTAATACTTTTAGCGTGCAGTATGGCCGCGGCGGCTCGATTATTGCGGCCACCACGACTAAGGCGGGCACGAACAAATTTCACGGCAGCGCGAGCGACTTCTTTACCAATCAGCACCTCTGGGCGCGGACGCCGTTCACGGGGCCGGCGTATGCCCCGTTCAAGAGCAACAACCTGTCGGGAACCATCGGCGGACCAATCGTGCCGCACCGGCAGAGCTACTTTTTCTTCGCCATTGAGCCGCTGCGCTCAACGTTCTCAACCGGCAGCCAGGCATATTCGTTTGAAGACCCTGCATTTGTCGCATGGGCGGCAAGCAATTTTTCCGGCAACCTGGGAACTCAGCTATTGCAGAAATATCCCATCAAGCCGGTCAGCGACCTCACGCTGCTGGCAACGGCAAATGACATCTTTCCGGGAATCTGCGGAACGAGCGAGGCGGCGAACATTCCCTGTTCGCTGCCGATGATCGACCAGGGGTCGTATGCGGCCAGCCCGTACCGCAACGGCCTGCAGTTCAACACGCGCATTGACCAGTACTTTGGATCGGACCGACTCTACGGCAACTACTTCCGCATGACACACAGCGATGAAGGGCCGTCCGTGCGCACCGACATGAACACCACGTCGCTATACGATACAAATTCGCTGCAGGTGAATGAAACGCACACCTTCAATGACCACGTGCTGAACGAGAGTATGTTCGGGTTTTTGCGGATGCAAGGCGACGTAAATAAAACCGGACCCTTTTCCGTGCCGGTGGTAAATGTTGTGGGGCAGGGCGCGGGGCTGGGCATCGGGTTTTCGCAGGGCAACTTTATCCAGCACAACTATCGCTGGCGTGACGTGTTGACGCTGGTGCACGGCGCGCACTCATTGAAGGCCGGTTACGAAGGATGGCACGGCGACGATCAGGCGCTCTTTGCGGGCATCTACTCGCACCCAAGCTTCGATTTCAACAACCTGTTGGACTTGGTACAAGACAATCCGCACGACGAAGGCAGCCTGGCGTACGACCCGCTGACAGGCAAGCCGACACCTGGGCAGTATCTGTTTGCCGCCACCATCCACGGTGCGTTTGTGGAGGACACGTGGCAGGTCCGGCACAATCTGACCCTGACGGCAGGGCTGCGCTGGGATACATTTGGCAACCCGCATCCGACGGACGGCACTACCCTGGCCAACTTCTTTTTCGGCTCCGGGCAGTCTGAGCAGAATCAAATCGGCAACGGCTCTGTGATTCAACTGAACCACGTCTTCAATCATGCAATCAGCGGATTCAGCCCGCGTGTCGGCGTCGCCTGGGACCCGTCTTCGCAGGGCAAGTGGGTAGTGCGCGGCGGCGTTGGACTGTACCGTGACTGGCCCACGCTTGGCATCGATGAAAACAATCTGAAAGGAAACCCGCCGGGCTTTGTTCTGCCAACGTTCCTGACCGGAACCACGAATCCTCCTATTTTTGCGATGGGTACCAGCGACCATGATCCCCTTGGGTATCCTTACCCGAGCCTGCCAAGCACATCGCTTGACGAACATGGCGGACTGGCGGGAGCGCAGTTGACGATTGGAGGTATCGACCCAAATCTGCGCAGTCCGTACACAGTCACGTTCGTCGGGAGCATACAGCATGAATTCGCGGGCAAGTTAGTGGCGAGCGTGGGCTACTCCGGCACGCGCACACGGCAGCAATTGACGGGCTCCGTATTCAACCAGGCTCCAGGAACGGACATTAACCGCGTGGCCGGCGACCTGATTGTGCACAACAACGTGCTGACCCGCTTGAACAGCAGCTTTGGCACCATCAACTACACAAGGAACGGCAATAGCTCCAACTACAACGCCTTCATCGCAACGCTGCAGCGGCGCTTCAAGAATGGCTCATTCACGGCATCGTATACGCGGTCTGCGTCGATGGACTTCGGTCAGCAATATCCGGACCAGAACCGCATCTCGCAGTACTGGCAGCCCTCCGGCTTCGATGTGCCGAACAGGTTCTCGTTTACCGGCAGCTATGAGATTCCTGTACGCAGGTTTGAGGAGCATGCGGTGAATGTTCTGCTAGGTGGATGGGAATTGGCGGGAACATCGGTGGCGCAGGACGGTGAGCCATTCACGGTGTATACGGGTGCTTCCTTCCAGCCGGAGGTGGACGAGTCGGGCAAGGTGATTGGCTTGATGCCAGGGAGTGGCGACTTCAACGCCGATGGCTATAACTACGATTGGCCGAACGTCAGCCGGAGCTACTCCACGGCGACCGGACACATCGCGTATCTCAACGGCATTTTCGCAAGCGACGACTTCACGGCTCCGACGATGGGGAGCGAAGGCAACGAGCGGCCCAACCGCTTCCGCAATCCTGGATTTTTCAACGTCGATTTGTCGCTCATCAAGAAAACGCGGATCAGGGAACAGATGGCCCTCGAACTTCGGTTTGAGTTCTTCAATGTGCTTAACCGGATGAACTTGAATCAGGTGGACGGCAATCTGGCGGATGGTTCGTTTGGGCGTTCCACTTCCGCATTCAATCCAAGATGGCTTCAACTGGGCGCTAAATTCACATTCTGAACGCAACGATCTGAAGGCAGCGACCGGAGCATGTTAATGTTCTCCTGAATTGCGGCCGTTAAGCTGGTGAAGGCGGTTTGAAAGAAACAGCTCTCACTAGCTTGGCAGCCGCTAATTTTTCAACAGGCCGACTGTCACAAGCATTTGACGTCGATAGAAGAAGGATAATAAGGAGGTGGCGGAACATTGCATCCCTGTGCACATAGACGGCGCTGCAAACCAGCTTTTCCAAGAGGTCGGTCGATTAGGATCTGCTGGCCGGGCTGCGTTTCGACGGAGATATGCCAAAAGCTCAGATAATCCTTCATCGTGAGAGAGGCTTGCCGAGGTATCCAGTCTTCAGCGAAGCCACATAAGTTGAATCGAGGGAGGCACGTCTAGTGTGCAACTCGATACGCTTGAGCTGCTCGCATAAGGGCTCCGAGTAGCACCAGCGGCTCTCTTTTTCGATATCGAGGTGGAAGATATATGTGAGATCCGCAAACTGGACAATCCTTCATCAAATGGGTTGGCCTAATACGCATAGCCGACAGCCAGAAATGCAGAGAATTGGGTTAGCCAAGTAAATTTATGCCTTTTGTGCCTCCTGTCATTGCGCCAACGAGGGCCGGATGAAGCCCAAAATTACTGTGGGGACTTTTGTGGGTAAACTGGTGAAAAATAGTGCGAAATTGTGGGTAGTCCCTATAATTCAGTTGTGCCAGCGAAGTTTTACAAGTGCATGAAAATGCTACATATAGAGTAATGTTGAGCAATGCTGAAAGCTGCAAAATCCTAGTTCTTAACCGACAGGTTGTAGGTTCGATTCCTACCGCGTCCACCATCGAATCCAGTACACATTTGCAGCTTCTCTGAAACGTCAGGCAAGCGTCGCGCATTTCGTTTTGTTGAATGCTGAGGCAGCATCAGCATAAAGTCCTTGCGCACCTGAACAGGCTTGGTACGTAATTGCGGCTGGAATAGGGAACTGGGAAGCCATCGACATCGGTACATCTTGTATCGTGAAATTTCCTTCAATAAATCCGACTGAATATGTCGCATATAGGGCGCTCCCTGTGTATATTGAATAAGGACGAAATCAGTCGCATATCTGCATCAGAATATAAGACTTTTTCAGTCCTATATCGGTGGGACAAGTGTGTGTATCTCATTGTTTCTGAAGCATTTCTTCAAGATAAAAGGAGATCGATAATGAAGAAGGAACCAAGAAGAAGCAAGTTGGCCAGAAAGGCTTTTCTTTCTGCAGACCAGCGCGCAGAGTTCCCGGAGGTGTTTGGCGAAGCACATCTCGGGGGTGAGCGCGATGACAGGATTCAGCCAGCAGCAGTTGGCCGTGGAAAACGTAACTCCCTGCTTGCCATGGCCGCGTTTGCGCTGGTCGGGTTGACGGCGCGCGGAGCTGAAGCAACAACTGTTCCCAGCGACGAGAAAGATGCTTCCGATGCCAGCAAATCGCCCGTGCGCGACGCTGGCGAGCAGAACAATCCCGGGCAGACGGTGCACAATTTCAAAATCCCCGCCGGCACCCTGAAAGAAGTTCTGGCTGCCGTGGAAAAGGATACGGGTGTTTCTTTCGCCTTTGCCTCTGACGATATTGGAGCCTTGCAGTCGCCCGGCGTGACGGGCGTTTTGACCATGCAGGAAGCTCTGAGCCACGTTCTGGCCAACACTGGCGTGTCCGCCCGCTTCGAGAGCGCCGATAGGGTTGTTCTCTCCGTTACTGGCGACAAGACCTCGGTTGAAGTTCACGCCGATGTAATGCCCTCCCCCAAATACACGGCTCCTTTGGTTGACCTCCCCCAGACGGTCTCGGTTATTTCCCAGGAAACGATGCAGAACACGGCCTCGTCCACGCTGATGGAGGCTCTTCGCACTGTTCCCGGCATTACCTTTGGCGCGGGCGAAGGCGGCAACCCGCTCGGCGACCGTCCCTTCATTCGTGGCATGGATGCGCAGTCCAGCACTTACATTGACGGCATTCGTGATATCGCTGCACAGTCGCGCGAAGTCTTCGATATTGAGAGCGTAGAAGTGGAAGAAGGTCCCGGCGGCGCTTACGGTGGCCGTGGAACCGGCGGCGGCAGCATCAACATGAACAGCAAGCTGGCGCGCCGCGACAACTTCATCGCAGGCAGCTTTGTGCCCGGCACCTCCAACTATAAACGTGGTACCCTGGACGCCAATGCCAAGCTGGGCAGCCTTGTTTCTGGCCGCATAACAGGTGTGTGGCATGATGCCGATGTAGCAGGCCGTGACGCCGTGCATACCGGACGCTGGGGCGTGGCTCCCAGCCTTGCCATCGGTCTTGGTGGCCCTACGCGCGCTTATCTTGACTACTATCACCTGGTTTCAAGCGGCATTCCTGATTCCGGCGTGCCGTACAACAACCCGAGCAAGGTGCCTACCAACGATCCGGGCGAACGAGTTCTTCAGCCCGGTGACGGCCAGCCGCTCAAGATTCCTCATCGCGGCATGTTCTGGGGACTAACGGACCGTGACCATAACAACAGCACTGTGAAAGCTGCTACCGGTCGCGTGGAGCGGGACCTCTGGAATGAGCATGCGCTGCTCCGCGATTCGTACCGCTATGAGCGCACCGAGACGGATTATGTATGGACGCTGCCCGACGACAGCCAGGGCAACATCTACTACGGACTGCTCTTCCGCCGTATTAACGATCGTGTCAGCGCGGTCTTTACTTCGGACAATCAGACCGATCTCTCCGGCCAGTTCAAGACAGGCAAGTTTAAGCACACCTATGCAGTGGGCATGGAATTCTCTTCGGAGCGCGGTAACAACGACTCCTACAACGTAAGCAGCTCGACCAGCCTCAGTGGTGGTACGGAAACCTGTCCGCTGGGAGCAGGCGCAGCCGATAACTACAACTGCGTGGAGTTATTTGCGCCGGACTATCATGATCCGTGGACGCAGCATAACACCCTGCCGCTGAACCATAACCCAACCCATTCGAAGTCGGTTACGCAGTCCGCGTATGCCTTCGATACCATTGTGTTTACTCCGCATCTCCAGAGCACGGTTGGTGGCCGTTATGACCACTACGATTCCACCTTCTCGCCCGCGAAGTCGGCAACGGCAATTCCGAAGCAGGAAGTGGAGAACAACATTGGTACCTATCTAGCCAGTGTGATCTACAAGCCGGATAGCCCTACCAGCATCTACGGGACTGTGAGCACGGCGTCTATTCCTACCGGCAGCTCGCTGGCGCAGGGCGTGGATACCTCGAACCTGAGCACGGTTGGCAATGCGGATCTTCAGCCAGAACAAATCCGCGAAGAAGAGATCGGCGTAAAGCGCGAGTTCAACCGTGGCCGCGCATTGGCACGAATCGACCTCTTCCGTGAAGACATCCAGAATGTGCGCATCACGCAGGCGGACGGCACGATTGCGGCTGCCGGCAATGATCGCACGCTGGGATGGGAAGCTGGCCTCAGCGGCATGATTACGAGGAAGTGGCAGTTTACCGGCGGCTACACCTACCTTGATGCAATCCTGACGAATGCAGGAGGTGCCGGTGCGGCTAATGGCGCCACCAACGGCCAGGCCATGCCGAACACGGCTCGCCACAGTGTCAGCATCACCAGCAGCTACGGGATTCTTCCCCGGTTGCATGCAGGCGGCGGCATCTACGGCATGACCAAGGTGTGGGGAAGCCAGGCAAACAACAAGTGGGTGCCGGGATATGTTCGTGAAGACATCTTTGCGAACTACGAGCTCAACGAGCACATCAATCTGCAAATGAACATTCAGAACGTTGGCGACACCTACTACTTCCAGCAGGCGTACCAGACACACTATGCCATTCCAGGGCCGGGACGTACAGCCTTGTTTGGTCTCAACATGAAGTTCTAGGCGAGAGTTGATGCAGGAACCCGATCAAAACTCGCTGGAACTGGTGCGCGCCGCGGCCCAACGTGGCGTGCACCATGCACAGGTTATCTATGGGCAAATGCTGCTGGATGGCAAGTGTGTAGAGCGCAATCCGGCAGCAGCGCTGCACTGGTTTGAGCGCGCCGCAAAAGGCGGCAATCTCATGGCCATCAATATGGTGGGCCGATGTCTTGACCAGGGCTGGGGCATTGCACGCAGTTCGCGCCTTGCGGAGATGTGGTTTCGCAAAGCAGCCGAGCGCGGGCTCGACTGGGGTATGTATAACCTGGCAACGCTGTTGACGCTTGGCGAAGACGGCGTAGTGCAGGACAAGATGGAAGCCTTCCACTGGCTACAAAAAGCGGCTGAGCTTGGACATGTAAAGTCCATCAACCTGCTCGGCGGTTTTTATGAGGACGGTTGGGTTGTTCGTCGTGATCGCACCATGGCGAGAGACTACTATCGCCGCGCAGCTATCGGTGGAGACTTTCGCGGGCAGTTCAACCATGCGCGCTTCCTGATTCAGGAAGGCGATTTGCTTGGCGCTCTGCATTGGTTGCGACAAGTGCCCGCCACGGCAACACCGGCATTTTTGAGCAAGATGAAAGAGCATCTTGCCGCGCTTTCTTCGCACCATGAGATTCAGAACTTCGTTCTCAGCCTCTCTGAGAGCACGCAATCCTGATTTTGTTTGAGGTTAGAAGATGTTGATTCAAATTCCCGATGTGCTGAGCCAGGAAGAAGTGGTTCAGTTTCGTAAAGAACTCGACAGTACCAACTGGGTGGATGGCAAGGTCACGGCGGGCTATCAGTCCGCACGCGTAAAAGACAACATGCAGCTGCCGGAGTCGAGCCCGGTTGCAATTTCGCTGGGGCAGCGAATTGTGCAGGCTCTGCACCAGAACCCTCTCTTCATTTCGGCTGCTCTGCCTGCCAAGATTTTTCCACCACTCTTCAATCGCTACGATGGCGGGCATTCTTTCGGCAATCACGTGGACAATTCGATTCGCCGCATCCCCGCAACAGGCGAGCAGATCAGGACCGACCTTTCCGTTACGCTTTTCCTGAGCAGTCCGGAAGAGTATGACGGCGGCGAGCTCATCATTGATGACACGTATGGCGCGCACTCCGTGAAGTTGCCTGCTGGTCACATGGTGCTTTATCCGTCTACCAGTCTTCATCGTGTTCTTCCAGTTACGCGTGGCAGCCGTGTCTCTTCTTTCTTCTGGCTTCAAAGCCTCATTCGGCATGATGCTCGCCGTGCTCTGCTGCTCAATCTTGACGTGGCGATTCAGAAAGTTGGCCGCGACATGGAGCAGCATCCTTCGCTCGTTGAGCTGACCGCCGTGTATCACAATCTGCTGCGCGAGTGGGCAGAGGTCTAAACAGACCCTGCTCAAAAATCGTCTGCATATTCAACAAAGTGCCATTCAGGAGACTCTTCGTGTCACGCAATTTGTGTCTATCTTCTCGCTATTGCCTCTTGATGGGGTTGGCAATCGGAGCCTGCGCCATGACGCAGGCGCAAGGGCCGCAGCAGCGTCCGCGGCTTGTTTTGCAGGCGCTTGATACGAACCATGACGGAAACCTTTCTCCACAGGAGATTCAGTCTGCGCCCGATTCGCTTCGCACTCTCGACCTGAATAGCGATGGGCAGTTGAGCTTCAGCGATGAGTTGAGCCCGCGCCGTACGGATGCAGGTGCGGACCCGAATTTGCTGGTCGAGCAACTTATGAAGTTTGACCGCAATGGAGATGGCGTGCTGACTGCAGATGAGCTGCCGGAGCGTATGAGCTCTCTTTTGAATCGCGCCGACCTCAACAAAGATGGCAAGCTTACTCCGGACGAAATCCGGCAAAGCGCGGCAAGATCGACAACTCCGCATGGTCATGAAAACGGCAATTCCGCAGAGGCTGCTGGCCTGATGCACCTCGACCCTCTCATCGATGCGCTTGATGCAGATCATGATGGTGTTATCACGGCGGAAGAAATGAAGGATGCCAGCCAGCATCTTCTTGCACTGGATAAGAATCATGATGGAAGCATCAGTCCCGACGAAATGCGCATGCGCCCGCAATCACCGGCACAGCGCGCGGCACACGCGCTTGGCGAGTTCGACTCCAATCATGATGACAAGTTGAGCCGCGAAGAAGTTCCCGATGGTCTTCGCGCACGCTTTGACGAAGCAGACAAGAACGGCGATGGTTTACTCGACAAAACCGAGCTTGAGCAGATGTTTGCAACCATGCCTGCTGGCGGTCCTCGCCGCAACTCGGAAAACAACGCGGCGCCGGATGCGCAACAACCGAAAGGACCGAACAACTAATGTACAGTTCTTCTTCCCGCTTCTGGAAAATCGCGGCTTCCTTGCCGTTGGCCACGGTTGCTGTCAATGGCTCTGCGCAGTCAGCGCACATTCCCGCAGCCGCAGGGCAGCAGGGCACTGGCTCATGGAGCTTTCATCACGAGCATGTTCTGGGAACCTCGCTTGAGATAACAGTCCGCGCTGCAAACATGATGGAAGCAAAGCGTTCGGAAGCCGCCGCGCTTGCCATCTTCGATCATGACAATGCCATTCTCAGCACATGGCGCGCAGATAGTGAAGTCTCGCGCTGGGCAAAGACGCGGCTTATGCCGGTAGCTGTTTCCCCTGAGCTTTTCGATGTGCTTGCACAGTTCGATCACTGGCGCGAGCGCACGAGCGGAGCTCTTGACCCCTCGGTAGAGGCCGCAACGCGGCTCTGGAACCGCGCAACTGCTGAAGGCCGCGTACCGACGGAGCATGAGATTGCCATGACAGTTGAGGCGATTCAGCAGCCTCATTGGTCGCTCGATGCCGAGCATCGCACCGCTACGCGTCTCAGTGATGTTCCACTCGCGCTGGCCTCGTTTACCAAGAGCTATGTGAGTTCACGAGCAGCAAGTGCAGCCATGAAGACAGGCGCTTCCGGCATCATGCTCAATGTCGGCGGAGATGTCATCGTGCGTGGCGATATGAGCCAGATGGTCGCCATCGCGAACCCTGTTGCCTCCGCGGAGAATGACCGCGCGCTTGATTACGTCGCAGTTCGCAATCGCGCTGTTGCTACCAGCGGTTCGTATCGTCGCGGCTTTGAGATTGCAGGCGCGTTGAAGACAGGCGCTCCACGGTTCTCGCATCTCATTGACCCACACACGGCGCAACCCGCAAGCCATGTGCTCTCTTCTACGGTGATTGCGAAGGACGCCGTTACAGCAGGTGCTTTGGCCACGGCATTCTCTGTTCTTCCTGTTGAGGAGAGCCGCAGGCTTGCAGCCTCTTATTCTGACACACAGTATCTGCTGGTTCTGGCGAATGGCGAGCAGGTGAGCAGCGCAGGCTGGCCGCAGTCTCCCAGCCTTCGGCAGGCAGCTTTGCTGCGCTATGCTGCGCCTGCAACGAACGGTCTGTGGAATCCAGCTTTTGAACTGAGCATCGATATCAATCTTCCACGTATAGAGGACGCCCGCTATCGCCGCCCTTATGTTGCTGTGTGGATTGAGGACGCGGACCACTACCCGGTGCGTACGCTTGCTCTTTGGTTTGATAAATCCCGCTGGCTTCCCGACCTCAAGCAGTGGTATCGCGACGACCAGGTGCGCAGCCTTAGCGAAGGCACGGATGTGTCGAAGACTATCTCGTCAGCCACTCGCTCGCCCGGCCACTACACTCTGAAGTGGGACGGCAAGGACAATGAGGGCAAGCCCGTGAAGGCCGGCAAATATACTGTCTGCATTGAAGCCGTGCGTGAGCATGGTGGCTACGACCTTCAACAGCATCAGCTCGATTTCAACGGCAGGCCGCAACAGGCTGCGTTGACGGAAGCGAAAGAACTGGGAGCAGCAACGCTTGACTACCACAAGCGCTAGTCAGACAACATCACGGCGCGTGGCCCTGCGGCAGAAGACCGCAAAGACCGCGCGCTGGCTTCACATTTATCTCTCGATGGTGAGCTTCGCCATCGTATTGTTTTTTGCGGTTACAGGCCTAACTCTCAATCACCAGGAGTGGTTTGAGCACGCGGAGAAAACCACGTTGGTGAAAGGCTCCATGCCGCTTGCTCTGCTTAGCAAGCCGGACGAGCTGCGAATCGCAGAATATCTTCGCAACTCAAATCATGTGAGCGGAGCTGTCGGAGAAGTTCGTACAGACGACGAGCAGGTGTCGATATCTTTCCGAGGGCCGGGATACTCCGCTGACGCAACAATCATTCGTTCCACAGGGAAGTATGAACTGGTCGAGACGCGGAACGGCTTTTGGGCCGTGATGAATGACCTGCACAAAGGTCGGGACACAGGCAAAACGTGGAAGTGGTTCATTGACATCTCCGCTGTTCTGCTCACACTGGTATCACTCACCGGCCTGCTGCTGATATTTTTCCTTTACAAGAAGCGTACGGCGGGGCTTATTGTTGCCATTGCTGGAACTCTTGCAAGCCTGTTACTCTACCGCCTTTTTGTTTCATAAGAGAGAGAAGTGGCGACGTTCGTGTAGTTGCCATGCGGTTTTCACGTGTCGGACTATTTTATTTCTTGAACAAAGCTCTCCGGTGTGCCGTCTTCGGGATTTACAAAGATAATGTCTTTCGGGTCGCGCCTTGGGGCATCAATCGACAAGAAGACAAGCGGTTTCTCGTAAATATCAGGCAACGCATGAACGACCGTCCGCTTGAAAAACAGCAGGTCGCCCGGCGCAAACTCTGCCTGGTTCGACGCGTCTTCCATCCAGAAGGTACCGCGCCCGGAAAGCACATAAAGATACTCGTCGCTCTTTGCGTGATAGTGCGGCGGCGTGCTGCGATAGACGCGCCAGATGCGCGCACTGGCTTCCGGCTCGTCGGTCAGGTAGGTGTCGAGCAGAATCGTATTCGCCGTCTCCGGAAATGTCTTTGCAATTTCATGCGGCTTGAATCGTTGCGACTTTTGTTTTTCCGTCATGGTGTTCCTTCTTATTGAACGACTGGCAGCGTCAGCACGCTGGGGTGTTCGCTGTCATGCAGAATTGTGTTGGTTGCCTTCACAAACTGCGCGTCGGTTGCGGCGCTTTTGCCGGTGTTCAGGTTGCGGTCAAAGCGCGGGAAGTTGCTCGACGAAACTTCCAAGCGAATGCGATGGCCTTTGAGAAAGACATTGCTCGTGGACCAGACATCAATTTTGTACTCGTAGACCTTGCCGGGAGTAATTGCTTTCGGTTGGCCGAGTGTGGACTCGCGGAAGCTGGCGCGAAGAATGCCTTCGGTGAGGTTCTGCGCAAAGCCGTTGGGCCACACATCCACAAGCTTGGCGGTGAAGTCAGTGTCTACCGTTGAGGAACTGGCATAAAGCGTAAGCGTGATCGGCCCGGTGACTTCCACATCGTTCTCCAGCGCAGGCGTGGAGTAGACCAGCACATCGGAACGCGCTTCCACTCCCTTCTGGTCGCGCGGACCGGGAGTAAGATGGCCGCTGTCGCAGCAGAGCGGGCCACCGGTAGTGGGCACAGGGTTTGCCGGGTTGTAGATAAAGCTGTCTGATGGTTCTTTGCGCGGAGCTGTAGTGGACAACACACCATCACCGGCAGCGCTATTGGCTTTGCCTGTTGCGTGCAGATAGTAGCTGGTAGCCTTTGCATTTGGCAACGGCCATGCGGGCTCATTGCGCCATTCATTCTTGCCCATTACAAAGATGCGAACGGGATGTGAGGCATCGGCAAACTGGTTTTGCTTGCCGAGGAAGAGGTAGTCATACCAGTCAAGCGTGATGGCATTTTCATCAAAGGCTGCGTCGGGGCCAAAGTCCACATCGCCGACTTTGCGGCCATTGCCGGAGTGGCCTCCGATGATGACGAGCAACCGCTGGTTCTTGCGCGCTGCTTCATTGCCAGCATGGTCACGCAGACCTGCATAGTTGCGCAACGAGCCGCCTTGAAAGAGGTCATACCACGCGGCAACAGTGAGCGCCGGAATCTGGATGTTGCTGTAGTTCTCTTCAATGGCCCACTGCTTCCAATAGCTGTCGTACGTGGGATGCGCAAGCCAATCAATGTAGTAGGGCGCAAGTTCCTGCGTAATCTGCACAGGGTCGTGAATGGGCTCTATGTTGAAGACTGGGAATTGCGTGAGAGGCAGAACAGATTCGCCAATGCGCGCATTGGTCTTGCCCGCGATGTAGTGATTGAGAGTATCCTGCGCAAGCCCTGCGGTCCACGATTCATCAAACCACTGCTCGAAGGCACCGCCCTGGTAGGTCCAGTTTTCGTGGTAGTTGGAGGCAGTAACAACGGGGCAGATTCCCGCAAGATGCGGCGGATGGCCAATGGCGGCGAGCATCTGCGTCGCGCCAACGTAGGAGCCGCCAAACATGCCCACCTTGCCATTGGAGTGCGGCAGAGTGGCTGCCCACTCCACGGT
The DNA here is from genome assembly GCF_059115385.1 of Occallatibacter sp. FHG110214_02. Taxonomy (NCBI): domain Bacteria; kingdom Pseudomonadati; phylum Acidobacteriota; class Terriglobia; order Terriglobales; family Acidobacteriaceae; genus Occallatibacter; species Occallatibacter sp. FHG110214_02. The sequence continues at coordinate 76,575 of NZ_JBZYWK010000020.1, forward strand.
GTCATAGCCATCGTCCATCTCATGCTTGAAGGTGTACCACTCACCCTCGGACTTGTAGCGCCCGCGAACATCCTGCACCACAACCATGAATCCGCGCGCAACGGCTTGCTGCGCAAAGCTGGGGGCGTTGTCCTTGTTATAGGGTGTGCGCTGCAGCAGAACGGGAAAAGTGCCATCGCCTGCTGGGCGGTAGACATCGGCGTAGAGCGTCACGCCGTCGCGTGTCTTCATGGGCACGTTGTGCTCGGCGATGAAGTTGGAGCCTGATTGAGCGGAAGAGAGAACCGCGGAGAAGATGAACGAAAAGACAAGCAGTGATAAGAATCGTTTCAGCATGAGCGCCCCTGTTTGCAAACGAGGCAAGAATACCTCATTGCAGCGAGAGGCGAAATGCTGAAGCGAAGGCGAAGGTTGCTCTTTGTGAGACGGGCCTAGTAGCCCACGGTAAAGCGTTTGCCAATGTGCTCCGGCTTCTCCAGTTCATCCACCATGGCTACGGCAAAGTCTTCGGCGGAGATATGGCTGTTGCCATGCGCATCTTCCACAATGTAGTCGGTGCCGAGCCTATATCGCCCAGTGCGGCGGCCTGGCTGAATAAGCGGAGGCGGGCTGATGGCTGTCCATTCCAGGTCCGATGCCATCAACTCATCAAGCGCGTCGGCATGCGCCCGGGCCACAGGGCGCCAGTACTCGGAGAAGTCCGGCTCGTCCACCATGCGCACGCCGGGGCGTGAAAAGAGAGCTCCCGTGCCGCTGATGGTGAGCAGCCGCTTGACGTGCGCCGATTTGGCTGCGCCAATCAGCGATTTCGTCGCGGTGACGAGAACTTCCGGATGCTCCATGCCGGCGTTGAAGGCGCTGAGGATCGCAGCCGCTCCGTGCGCGGCATCTGCCACTTCACGCGGGTGCAGAATATTAGCTGTGACGGGCTTGATATTGGCATGCTCAGGGAGTTTGGAAGTATCGCGGGCGGCAGCGGTTACGTGGTGGCCGCGCGAAACGAGTTCCTGCAGAATGCGGCTGCCGATCATTCCTGTGGCGCCAAAAAGGAGGACGTTCATCGGGGAGTCTCCAGTAAATCGTGTGCGATAAACAGGGAATGGTGGACCGGCGGCTGCATGCCGGGGCGGCTTTGTCACCGAATGGTAGCAGGTTCGCGGCGGGCAAGGAATCTGTCTCTTCCGACTGCATCAAATATTCATAAGAATGGAAATTCGCTGCCGGTTGCATAGGGTCGATTCGCTATTGTGTACTGGTAGGTACTCAGGCTTGCTGCCTGGGCGGGCGCAAAGGGGTTTCCAGTGGGGGGACGATGAGCGAGTGGGCAACACGTATGCAGGAGCTTGTGGAGGGGATTGCGGCAAGCGTTGCCGCGATTACCCGCAACGAGAATGGTGACCTAATTGTCACAGCCTGCAATGACGACTTTTTTGAGATGACCGGCGGGCGTCCAGCCGGTGCGCGGGATTTCCCGGTTGCGTTTGACACCGTGGTGCCCAGTTATTCCCGCCGCGAGTTCCGCGCCAGCCTGATGGAGTGCCTGAATACCGGCATTCCGCAGGAGTTGGAGCAGGCTTACGACCTGAAAGACGGCACGCACTGGTGGCGCATGACACTCAAGCGGCTGCACCTGCGTGAGGCTGACTCGGAGATTGTCGATGTGCTCGTAACGGCCATTGATATCACGTCGAAGATGTTGCTGACGCATAGCCTGGAAGTAAGCACCTCGCGCTTTCGTAGCGTGGTGGATGCGGCTTATGACTCGATTGTGACCATCGACCAGCAGCACAACGTCACGCTCTTCAATCACGCGGCGGAAATGCTGTTTGGCTATACGCAGGAAGAGATGTTGGGCCAACCGCTGATCAAGCTGCTGCCGGAGCGATTCCGTGCGCCCCATGACGGGTATATTAACCGCTTCGCGCAGTCGCCGGTAAAGTCGCGGCAGATGGACGAGCGCAACCGCATCTACGGTCTGCATAAGGACGGTTCGCTGCTGCCGGTGGAGATTGCAATTTCCAAGATCAACGTAAACGGCGTGCTGGAGTTTACAGCCATCATCCGTGATATCGCCGACCGCATTCACCTGATGGATTTGCTGCAGAAGCAGGCCACGACAGACGAACTGACGCGACTGCCCAACCGCCGCGCGTTTACAGATGCGGCGGAAAGTCTCTTCCGCACAACGAAAGATGTGTCGCTCTACATCCTCGATATTGACCACTTCAAAGTCGTGAACGACACCTGGGGTCATGACCGCGGCGACGAGGTACTGAAAGCACTGGCCGAAGTAGGCCGCGTAAACAGCCGCAAGATGGACATCTTCGCGCGCCTTGGCGGCGAAGAGTTTGTCGCTGTGTTGCCCGGCGCAAATCTGGAGACAGGACGAGAGATTGCCGAGAAGCTGCGCAGTGCAATTGAGCAGCAGCTTTTTGAATTCAAGTGGACCGGCGGCGAGCCGATTCCGTTTACGGTGAGCATCGGCGTAGCCACGCGGCATGCAGGTGAGCATGAGGTAAGCACTGTGCTCAAGCGCGCCGATGAAGCGCTCTACGTAGCGAAGGAAGGCGGACGCAACCGAGTGATAACAGAAGAGTCCATCACTCAGGCGGCGGAGTAGGCATCCACCTCACGCTCGATTGTCTTACCAAGTTCCAGGCGAGCCTTCGAGAGATCGTGCATCTGCTGCATGTTCAGCCAGAATTCCGGGCTGGTGCCGAAGAAACGGGCGAGGCGTAGAACTGTATCCGGCGTAATGCCGCGGCGGCCATGCACAATGTCACCGATACGCGTGGCGAGAACACGGATCTTTATAGCCAGTGCATTCTGCGAGAGACCGAGCGGAGTCAGGAATTCTTCCTGCAGCATTTCGCCGGGGTGTGTGGTTACGCGGTTCAGCTTCCAACCCGATGCTGGTCTTGGAATGGTCATAATACCTCCGTTCCGGCTAGTGGTAATCGGCGATTTCGACTTCATGCGCGCCATCTTCTTCCCAAATAAAGCAAATCCGGTACTGATCGTTGATTCGAATGCTGTGTTGGTCTTTGCGGTTGCATTTTAGCGCTTCCAGTCGATTTCCGGGCGGTACTCGCAAGTCATCCAGTCTGGTTGCGGACTCAATTTGATCGAGTTTACGGAGAGCAACGGACTGAATTGCAGTCCATCACTTGTTTGATCTAGCTTCAAAGGCGGTATTCTCATCCACCTTCGTGGTGCGGGGATTCACCGAATAGTGGCGATTTCCGGCGCGGCTCGGTTCATAAGCATCGAGCCACGGCGCCAGTTTGTCGCGCCCCTGCTTTGTCCCGGTGTAGTTCTCAAGTGCGCCGTCTACGGTAAAGGTGTTGGCAAAGCCTTTCGCATCACCTGAATCGACCGTCTGCCAGTAGCGTGCCCAGTAAGTCGATGATATCCAGCCTGTCCTCGGCGCTGAATCGATTGGTGGAATTGCTTATGGGGATTCAGTCATCTCGGTAGGCGTTATCGCCTGAAAACAACAAACCGCCGCCTCTTTGTGAGGCGGCGGTTTGTTAGATGTAAGGATTGAGGTCTAGAACAGGTTCCAGAGCGCCTGGTTGTAAACCTCGTGATGGTACTGCACTTCCGCAGCCTTCACAAAGGTGCCCAGCGCCTTGGGAGCACGGTCCGCAGCAGCCTGCTTCAGGTCCGCAAAACGGCCCTGAACATCGGCCCCAAGAATCTCAGGAATCCACTTCGATTTCTTGAAGTCCTCAATCGCCTGCTGAATGTTGTCAGGCAGATAGCGGTTGGCTTGGCGCAGGTTCTTGATCTCCGCCTTCGTGCCGTCAATGCCGGTCTTGAAGATAGAGTAGAGCGCGAGGTACGGGTTCGCGTCCGGAGCCACCGAGCGCACTTCCACGCGCATCGACTTCGCGTTGCCAATCGGAATGCGAACCATCGAACCGCGGTCCGTGGCCGAAGCCTTGATCTGGTTCGGAGCCTCAAAGTGCGGGTCGAGGCGGCGGTACGCGTTCACGCTCGGGTTCAGGATGAGGCACAGGTCAAGCGCCCGCGAAAGAATGCGGTCCACAAAATCCCAACCGAATGAAGAGAGCTTTTCCTCACCCGTCTCATCCCACATCAGGTTCACCTTGTTGTGGGTGATGGAGAGGTTGGTGTGCATGCCGCTGCCGTTCACTCCGACAACGGGCTTGGGCAGGAAGCTGGCGGTGTAGCCAAGGTTGTTGGCAACCTGACGGCTCAGCAGCTTGTAGAGCTGAATCTGGTCGGCAGCCGCAACCACGTCGCCGTAGCTGTAGTTGATTTCAAACTGGCTGGGCGCAACTTCCGGGTGGTCCTTTTCGTTCTGGAAGCCGAGCGCGCGCTGCACTTCCGCAGCTTCATCAATGAACTGGCGCAGCGGGTCCAGCGGCAGCGAGTGGTAATAGCCGCCCGTGTTCACATAGTCAAACTTGCCCGTGAGGTGGAAGTTCTTTTCGGCATCCTTGCCGGCAAAGAGGAAGCCTTCAATCTCGTTGGCGGCGTTGAGCGTGTAGCCCTTTTCCGCGTAGAGCTTGGCGGCATAAGCCTTCAGCACGCCGCGCAGATCGCCGGAGTAAGGTGTGCCGTCCTTGTCGATAACTTCGCCAAAGACGAGTGCTTTGCCAGCGCCGAAAACGTCCGCCGGAACATAGTAGAAGGCGCTCCAGTCAATGCCCAGGCGCAGATCGCTTTCCTTTTGCGCGGTAAAGCCGCGAATCGAGGAGCCGTCGAAGGTCAGGTTCTCATAGCTGCCCAGCAGGAACTTGCGGTCGTAGTCCAGCAGGTGGAGACGGCCTTCCAGATCAGAGAAGAGTACCGTGACAGCCTTGATGTGCTTGGCGTCGGTCAACTCCTTGATGCGCTTTTCGCGAATCTCTTCGATAGGGAGGCGGGCGAGGCGGTCAGCCTTGATAGCCAGATTCTTTTCTTCCAGCTCGTCATAGGAAAGAGCCAGAAAGTTGCGGTACTCAGTGGACATGGATCTCCTTCATGAACAGCAATGCGGGGTTATGCAAACTACACAGTCTAAAGCTCGACGTATAAGGGGCGCATTAAGAGCGACCATGGTACCGCATAGCGCCACGCGAGCAGGATTGTCAAAAACAGAATAACAACGGAAAACGGGGTGGGGGCAAGAAAGACGCAGAGCCGGAAAGAATCCGTAGATGTCCGTAGAGGATATTTGGGGTAGTGGAGAGCCCGCCTCTTCTGGGACGATGAAAATGCGTCTTTACACCAACTGCGCACGTCATCACGAATACACCTCGGTTAAAGTTCCAACAAAAATCCCTAAAGTAGCTGATCGAACTAAGTGGAGAAAGCCTCATGGCATTTCGGTTTTCGCTTTTCTGCGCAACTGCCTTTTCCTTGTGTTCCGCCATGGCAGCGGCGCAGCAGCCTGGTACTGTTCCCCTGAAGCAGCCCGGAGCGCCCGGCCAGCCGACAAAGATTCTCACCGAACCCACCGTCGGCACCGCTGTAAAAGACCCTACCCCCGCCGATTTTGATTTTATGCAGGGCATGGTCATGCACCACAGCCAGGCCGTGGAGATGGTTGGCCTCATGAAAGACCACACCACGAACCCCGAACTGCTGGAGCTGGGCAAGCGCATCAGCATCTCCCAGGGCGACGAAATCCTCTTCATGAAGCGCTGGCTCGCCTTCTATGGCAAGCCTGTACAGGAAGACAGCGGTATGGCCAATATGCCGGGCATGGAGCACATGGACCACTCCCACATGGATATGGCTCCCATGCCCGGCATGCTCACTCCCAAGCAGATGGAAGCCCTGCGCAACGCAAAGGGACCGGAGTTCGACCACCTTTTCCTGACCGGCATGATTCAGCACCACACTGGCGCTCTGACCATGGTGAAAGACTTGTTCGCCACACATGATGGCGGCCAGGAACCCCAATTGTTCGACTTTACCGCGGACGTGGATGTTACACAGCGAGGAGAGATCGACACGATGCAAAGCATGTTAGCCAAGGAGAAAAACTAGTGCGCACACGACTTACTACCTTGCGCGGCGGAGCCGTCGCGCTTGCGTTGGCCGTCGCATCCTCATTCGCTTTCGCCCAGGTTGCCCTTCCGGCAAAGCCCACCGTCTACAACAATCCGCAGCTTCCCAACGATCCTCGCGTTGGCCTCAAGGGCGGAGTAACCGACGCAGGCATCGCCGAGTCCGGCATGCACCTGGTGCTCAACCTGCCCAAGCCTCCCGGCTTTGCCGCTGGAACCACTCCGCAGGAAAAAGCGCCTCCGCCGACACCTCCGCCCACGCCCCCTGGTGCGCCTGCGCGCGTCCGCCCTCTGCAGCTTGGTTCTACAAATTCCGATCTTGCTTTCAAAGACCACTACGTCGTCGTAGGCAATTACAACGGATTCAACATCTACGACATCTCCAACCCTGAAAAGACCGTTCTCAAGACCTCCGTCATGTGCCCCGGCTCGCAGGGCGACCCCACCATCTACGGCAACCTGCTCTTCCTCTCGGTGGAATCCACCAACTCACGCGTCGATTGCGGCACGCAGGGCATTCCGCTGCCCGCAGGCTACGTTCCTCCGCCACCCCCGCCGACGCCTCCCGGTGGACGTCCCGCCCGCGTTCCGGACCCGCCCAGCAAGGAGCGCTTCCGCGGCATCCGCATCTTCGATATCAGCGATATCTCCAACCCCAAGCAGCTTCCCGGCGTGCAGACCTGCCGTGGCTCGCACACCAACACGCTGGTCACGGACCCGAAGGACAAGGACAACATCTACCTCTACGTTTCGGGTTACTCCGCCATTCGCTCTCCTGAAGAGCTGGCCGGCTGCTCAGGCGGAGGCATCGACGACCCCAATACCGCGCTCTACACCATCGTCGTAATCCAGGTGCCGCTCGCGCATCCTGAGCTGGCGAAGGTCGTCAACAGCCCGCGCATCTTCTCCGACCCCAACACCGGCGCAATGAACGGCCTCATGGTCGGCAACCTCCACGGAGAAGGCGCAGCCCCGCAAGCTGTCAGCGGCTGCCACGACATTACCGCCTTTGCCGACATCGGCATCGCCGCCGGAGCCTGCACCCGCGTCGGCATCCTGCTCGATATCAAGGACCCTGCACACCCCAAGCGTGTCGCTGCCATCTCCGATCCGAACTTCTCCTTCTGGCACTCGGCGATGTTCAACAACGACGGTAGCAAGCTCATCTTTGACGACGAGTGGGGCGGCGGTTCGCAGCCGCGCTGCCGCGCCACCGATCCCATGACCTGGGGTGCCGATTCCATCTTCACCCTCAAGGGCACGGAGCTGACTCTCGGCAGCTACTACAAGATGCCCGCGCCGCAAACGGAGCTGGAAAACTGCACCGCGCACAACGGCTCCATCATTCCCATCCCCGGTCGTGATATCGAGGTCAAGTCCTGGTATCAGGGCGGCGTCTCGGTCATGGACTTTACCGATGCCACCCACCCTGTCGAAATCGCCTACTTTGACCGTGGCCCGCTCGACAACGTGAAGTTCATCGACGGCGGCACGTGGTCCGCCTACTGGTACAACGGCTACATCTATGGCTCGGAAATCGCCCGTGGTCTGGACGTTTACAAGCTCGTGCCAAGCAAGTTTGTAACCGAGAACGAGATTGCCGCCGCGCAGCAGGTTCACATGGACCTGTTCAACGCCCAGGCACCCTCGAAGATTAACTATCCGCCAACCTTCCTCACCGCCAAGGCCTATGTTGACCAGCTTGTCCGCAGCAATGCGCTCACGGCAGACAAGGCCACGGCGATGGATGCAGCCATGGACAAGAAAAACAAGAAGGCCCTCAAGACCTTCGCGGCATCGCTCAACAAGGACGCCGCTTCCGCCAGCCCCATCGACGCCAGCCGTATGCAGGCGCTTGCGGGGATTTTCGCAAAATAACCTCGTCCACTTAGCCACAAGAGGGCGCGGCCAGTCCGCGCCTTCGTCTTTTCCGGAAACCGCGCATGAAGATGCAATGGAGGCCGTATGAAGGAATCGGGGCCGAATTGCCTATCTCTGTAAGGATTAAATAAAGGAGTCTGGTAAAATTTTTGGATATACCGTTCCACTCCCCTGAACGGGCTCATGAATAGTGCAGTGCCCGTCCGTATTTTTGATCGACGAAACCAGTTGAAATAAGTTGAGTAACGTTTTCCCCGGTGCTTTTCAGTTGTGCCGCGGCCAGGTTGCAGGGGGCAGTTTTGGCAGGGTTTTCCGTACCGATGCGCGACCCGGCGCAGTCTCGTAGTGTCGTTCGGCGAGTTATGGCAGGCCTGCGTGCGGCTGCAGGGCGCGGCTCCCGGCAGGCGTCCGTGGATGCCGGCGCGGCAGAGGTCATTCCTACCGAGCTGAACTCCGCCGAACAGGAGATGCGCAACCTCTACACGCTCACGCGATGTACGTTGCATATTGACCTGCATGAGGAGCCGGGACCGAAGCTCGTCGAGCTGATTCACGAAATCTTTGCGCCGGAAGCAGTCGCCATCTTTGACCGCGACCTGCACGCCGTTTACAAAGCGGGCGAGTGGGGCATTGATCCCAGCGAGCTGGCGCAGAACGTCTACCTCTTTGAAACCACCTCGGACGACCCCACAACCGGCATCAGCCGCCGCGTGCTGCATCTTGGCTCGGTTCCCGTAGGTAGTCTCGTCATG
>NZ_JBZYWK010000021.1:0-103185 GCF_059115385.1 Occallatibacter sp. FHG110214_02
GTCATACTGCCAGCAGTAGTTCGGATAAGGGTTGTTGTCCTGCGAGCCGGCAGCCGTGGCAAGACGGTTGAGCGAATCGTAGGTGAACGACCAGCTTCCATTCACTGAGTCGGTGTAGCCGGTGACGTTGCCCACGGCGTCGTAGCCTTCCGACCCACCTCCGGAACTCTGGATGGAGAAGCTGTAGAGAGAAGCACTGGAAGAAGCCTCCTGCTGGCCCGCGACCTGGAGGCTTAGGGTAGCCTCATCGTGCTGCTGCGGGGTGCTCGTGTCAACCACCTGCACCGTAAAGCTGACCGCGCTGCCCGCGGATGTAGGCGTGCCGGAGATGACACCCGCAGAACTCAATGACAGACCAGAAGGCAGCGAGCCCGAAACAAGCGACCATGTATAGGAGTTCGACCCGCCGGTAGCCTTCAGCTGTGCACTGTAGGAAACATTGGCCGCTCCGCTCGAAAGCGAATCTGTGGTGATTTGCAACTGATTTGGTGTAGGCCCAGCAGGACAAGTGCTGGAGTATGTTCCGGGCGTAACGACAAAAGGCAGGTCGTTGCTGACCACCCCGCCGGAGATAACTTCTACAATCCCCGAAACCGCATTCGGAGGAACTTTCAGGAAGATTTGGCTCGCGGTCCAGAGCGTGACGGCAGCTTGCACAGGCTGGACATTCGTATCAGCCGTGCCGTTCTTGTAAGCGATAAACCAGACTCCGCCGTTGTCGCCAAATCCAGAACCTGATAGCACCAACGGTGTACCGGCCGATCCGTAGGCTACACTCCCCGGCCCATATGTTTTGCCGGCCATCTGGACCTGTGACTGGAGCGCCGGATACGGAGCCGCCACGGTACTCAGTACCGGCGCCTGGGCGAAAGCAGACGATGCGGCAACCATAATCACAAGCGACACAAGCCATGAATCCCAACGTTTCATCGCGGTTCGTCTCTCTCCTGGGCTGTCGCCGTTGACGGTAACTACTCCATGGATGATCTCTATTGGCATTGCGGGGCCGTGATCTGCTGTTGTGCCGACTGTTGGTTGCAAACACGCAATCGGTTGTCATACTGCCGCGACGTCCAAAGGCTCGTGCCTAAAAGCCAGTTCGATAGAGCGCCTGCAGGAGAGTATGTCGTATTGGAAAACAGAGTCGCCGGATGTGTGGTGTCGCTCCAGGAACTGTTAACGGTTGCCAGATGTCCTGCTGAGTCGAACTTCTGCGAGAAAAGAAGTGCTTGTTGCGGATAGGAGCCCGCCGTTTGGGTTGTAACTCCATTGCTGTAATCAAGTAGATTACCCGCGAGATCGTAACAATACTGAAGCCCTGATGCGCTGGAAAGGCTGGTGCAGTTGGCTGATGGCTGTGAGGGTACGGAGGCGCTGGTACAGTAGCCTGCTGCGCACTGCTGTTCACTTACCACACGGCCCATTGCATCGTATGCCCCAAAGGCCCGCAAGGACTGATAGTTGGAAGGTGGTGACGATGCACAGCTTCCTGGCTGCGTCCACTCTGCTGCAAGATGACCAATCCCCTTAGAGGCCGAATCATATTGGAAGCAATTGGATAATGTACCTGCGGGGGCATTGGTATAGGTTTTACTCAACAGGCGATTTAGTGCGTCGTAGCCATAGGTAACCATCTGCGTCCCGGAAGTTACATTAATGGCCGGCGACGTCTTGGTAAGAACATTGCTGTTTGCATCATACGTGTATCCAGTGGTCCCAACCACATAAGAAGAGGAAGCCTCTGTAGGACATGCGGCACTCGAATTTTCAGGATTCGATGCGCAAACTAGGCGAGACAAACTGTCATAACTGAAACTGCGCGATCTACCGCCAGAACTACCATATGCACCGCCCCATTGCATCACTGAACCCAGATTATTCAAGGCATCATATTTGTAGTCCGTTTCAAAAGCGTAGCTTGGAGAAGAACCCTGTTGCGGGTTCTGTTCCATTGCCGCTACTAAACGGCCAAATACATCATTAACTCGTTGAGAAACGTGTCCGTTCTCATCAGATGAATCAACCCACAACGCTGAAGAAATGCTACTTGCATTTGGATGACAGTCGGACTGCCCCATGGTACTGATATTGTCATAGCACCACTGGAGCAAGTTCCCATCTTGCTGTTTTTGTATAGTTTTGCGGCCTATTGCATCGTAGGAATAGTAAGTTGTTATTCCTGAAGGAATTGTTCCGCGATATGGATTAGTTACTGACGCAACATGATCCAGTCCATCGTAAGTTATATCGACATCGTCGCTTCCCAACGGGTCAGATACCAATTGACTATGAATCTTCCGGCCTAAACCATCATAGACAATGCTATTGATAATTGATCCAGATGCACTTCCTGTCGCAGTAGTTACCGTAATCGTGGGAGATTGGCTTGTGACCGGAGTTGCATCTGTCGAGTATGCGTATTGAGCTCCTCCTCCGTCAGGATATTGAATCGATTGAAGGTTTCCATCGTTATAGAAGGTGTAGGTTGTTTTCTGCTGATTCGGATCAGTGATACTAGTCTTTTGTCCCGTATTGAAATCATAATAAATAGTTGTAGTTTGGCTGAGTGCGTTCGTGATGCTTGTCGGGTATAAGCCTTTATAGGTAGAGCTATAGGTGTTGATTTGATTAGTATTTCCCAAAGCATCCACAGTATGATCAATCATTCCTGTTGAAGTCCACGCGGTGTGCGTTTGGATAGCAGATCCTGTATTGTTCCATCTGCTGATCGATGTCGGATTTCCACAAACGCCGCAGGAGGAATAAGCAGATTCATCATACGTAATCTTGGTTTGAGCAATCATATTATTGCTGCCATCATATGTAGTGGTTGTAGTTGGTGTATTAACTAGCCCGTTGCTCCAATACGCAGTATTACTACCCCACGCATAAGAAGTTTGAGTGCTATTCAATACACTCCCCGTTCCACTCGATGTTTGCGTAGAAATTGGTAGCCCGAGTGAAAGTGGAATAGGAGAAGGTGAATTTGCCAAGGCGGCCGACGCTCCTCCTGTATCACAATTATTTGTGTCAGACTCCCAACAGGAAGGTGCCGCTGCTAGGAATACACTGTCGTACCCTGTATTCTTAACTAACGACGCCACGCCATCTATTGTCGTAGTTTGTTTGATAGGCAGACCATTCGCAACTCCGGGATACGGGTCTACCTGATTGAAATTATTTGGCAGGGGTACCGCTCCGAACTGGTTTGATGTGGAACGCGATTCCAATAAGACACCTGCGCTATGTGATCCCTGATATACGTTTGTGCTCGCCTCGTAGCCAGAACCACATCCGTTTTCATTGTTGGGAAGTTCATATTCATAAACCGTATCGTTTCCGTTCGGGTCTGTTACTGTTGGAAATTGTCCCGAAGAAATCCCAGTCCCTTTGTATTGCCAGGTATATGTGTGGCCTTGCAGGTCTGACTCTGTACGCTGCGTGATTTGAGGAGAGCTCCAATAGCCACCGCCCATAACTGCGCTAATGCTTGGGTCGGACACGATGCAACTCGTGTTCATCGCATAAGAATAGTTAATAGTTCCACCAGAGGGCTCAATCAGAGTCTTTAGAGTTCCATAGCCAAAAGATGATGAATCACTGGGATTGGCAGAATCATAGATAAACCCCCAAAATGTATTATCTGGGGAAACAATACTCTGGATAGCTCCGATTGCTCCGCTAGTCTCTTCAAAAGTCTGTATGAAGTTGCATGCCGATTGGTCTTCATCACCACAGCTTCCAGGAACGTTATTGGAAACTACGGTTTGCCCATTATTTTTCCAGAAATTTGTCTGTACGTTAATAGCCGTGTAGCAGACGAGATAGGTTACAGATCTCCCATTCGGTCCGGGAACAACCCACTGCGCACTACCAGTTATTGGCTGGTAAGGCGCATTGTATGGCGATTGCGAAAGATCTGGGCATCCAGTTGTTGCAGAAGTTTTGCTAGACCAAGAAGGGGGGAGGGAGATTGAGCGATTAACCGAATCCGTGATTGTCCCAGACGATTGGTTGATCGTAATTGCATTCCCGTGCTTGTCTGTAATGCTACTTGTCTGATCATTGAAAATGGCATATTGGATGCCCTTTGCATCTATCAAAGTTCCATTATATGAAATATCATGAAAATTGTATGGCTGAGGAGATGACGATTGAAATAAAAGTCTTGTCCCATCTACTGTTCTCATCTGCGTCAAATTAGTCGCATCATAATAAAGAAGATGTGTCGCTAATGTCCTATCTACAATAGAGTAATTTTCCATTATACCCTCTGCAGTATTCTGCGCTAGCGATATAAAAGATGATGCAAGTTGATATCCCTGATCGATTGTAATTTGAGGACCAAAGATGTCTTCATCCTCAATTGCCCCATTAGATGGAACTGCTTCGGTGTAGTAAGAAAACGTACAACTAATATCATCCTGAGTACAGGAATATCCCATTTGCCACGCAGTTGAGTTAGCAATGGCGCTAAAACTTAGCGAAAGATCTCCAAGCTGCGGTAAAGAATAGAGCGGAATATCAATGACAGCATTACCTGTGCTGACATTGACGGTATCTACATGATGCTCCTCGTATGGACCGTAGGGAACAATGCCGAGTGGAGGTGTCTGATTGGCGAACTGATTGCCGGTTTGAGCATAGCTGGTTGCAGACGACAAAAGGATAGATAGCATTGCACTGATAAAAAGAAAACCTGTTCTTTGTTTGCGCATGTCGCTACCTTATCTCGCGGTATCAAATGTTTCAGATGGAAGAGTGTCTGTAAAAACTACAGACGTAAGCTGCAATGTATCTGTATTACCGCTGATTCTTCGGACCTGAATTGTGGACGGCTGAAGAAGACTGCCATACCACTTGAAATCAACGAAAGAAGCAATTTCAGTTGGGTACTGGTTGTGAACGAGTTCGACAATCGGGTATTGAACAGATACAGGCAAACTGCTTACTTTTGAGAATGTCCATACCATTACAACTTGGTTCTGTGGGTAGAACAATTCATCACAGGTTGCAATTACAATTACTTCGTTCGCGCTGCCCTCAGACTGAGTGCGATTGGGAATACTGAAGCGACAATCTTTACGCTTCAGCGAAATAGAAAGCGCAGCTCCTGGGTAACTTTCAGCTAATGAAGTAATATCGCTTGTATTACGAATTGTACGAAGCGTGCCATTAGCTCCACGTAATGTCCGAGAACTATGCGTCTGAGTCATAGATAATCTGTGGCCTGCAGGATCGGTGAAATTCCGACGTGATTGATTATGACCACTACTCCAATCGTCTGACCATGTGACTTGGTGGTCGGGAATGCCTTTTTTCGATATAAGAACTGTCGCCGACGCGGCACCAACAGCATTCCATGCACCTCTCCCTCCTAATGCAGTTATTGCTTTTTCTATCGTCGTGATGGCTACGGAATCGCTTGTGGAGGAAACGGAAATGGATTGCGCAAATAGACAGTTTTCCTCTACACCCCAGTAACTAATAGTTACAAGCAAAGTTACGCAAAAGCAGAAATGACAAACTGCAAGATTCATCTTTCTATGTGCCCGCATGAGTCTCACGATCCCCCCTGTGACCGAATGCCCTCAACTAACGACCAGCCAACCTACGTCACTGCAATTAAACGCCTGAGATATAGTCAGGCCTGATTCAAGCGGCTCTACTTAAACCCCCTAAAATTTTTGGGCGTAAATGAAAGGAATTCTTTGCATATACGCTCGCATGCTCAGCTACAGATGCATTGATTATCCCTGACAAAATGAAGTTACACGCGAAGCAATAGCTGCCCTTTAAATACAAGGACATCATTAAGCACCATGGCGCTTGCCGCCAGCACAAACTGGCGTTTAAATTCAGTGACAAAGTTTGAAAGGGTTAGAACCCCGAAAGCGGTTCAACACATTCAGTTAAACTATTTTTTGACGCTTCATGTCAAGGAACTAATGGCCATAATCCTTTGTGGTGTTTAGTCCCGGCATTTGATGGGTTGGATCGAGGGTAAATCGATCTGGTTCTTTTTGCCAGCATTTGCAGATGAACTCGTATGCCGTGAGGCCATGGAGTGTCTTGAGCCGTTTAGCGAAGTTATAGGCGGCTACGAAGTCTGCCAGATGAGTGCGAAGCTGTTCGTGGTTCTCGTAGTGATAACGCTGCACCGTTGCCTCCTTGATGGTGCGATTCATGCGCTCGACCTGTCCGTTAGTCCAGGGATGATTGGGCTTGGTGAGGCGGTGATCGATGCAGTGCAAAAGACAGACCCTGTCGAAAGGATGTCCACGAAAGCGCGCGGTCGGTCCCCTGCGGTTCTTGGGCAAATCAGCGAATTGGATGCCGTTGTCGGTAAGCACGGTATGGATGCGATAGGGAACAGCTGCGATCAGAGCCTCGAGGAATGCAGCGGCGGCTCGCATGTCGGCCCGCTCCACCAGTTCCACGAAGACTAACTTCGAGGTGCGATCGATGGCCACAAACAGATAGAGCTTGCCCTCGGCGGTGCGCACTTCAGCCAGGTCGATGTGGAAGTAGCCGATCGGATAATGCTGGAATTTCTTGTAGCCAGGCTGGCTGCCGCCTTCCACCTCCGGCAGCCGGCTGATGCCGTGCCGCTCCAGGCAGCGATGCAATGAAGAGCGGGTGAGTTGAGGAACAGTGGCCTGGAGCGCATAAAGGCAGTCATCCAACGGCAGCAGCGTATGCCTGCGAAAGGCTACGATGATGGCCTCTTGCTCCTGGGTCAGGACTGTTGAACGAGGATGCTTCGGTCCGGTGGGCAAGTCGGCCACCGAGCAACGCTTCTTCCACTTGGCTACCGTCTTGGGGTTGATCCCATGCCGACGCGCCAGCGTCCTCAGACTCTCTTGACTATGTTGTATCGCTCGACGGACTGCCTCTGTCGTAGTGGCGCCCCGGTGCAGAACTTGTCCCACAGTGCTTCCTTCCACTCTCGCGAAAAGTATGCACCATCAAATGCCGGGACTAAACACCTAGTTCGGTACCGGGGATACCGGTCTTGGCAAGAATTTCGCTTTTCGGCAAGTCTGCCATCATCAGAAGGATGGCTTCGCGTCTAGTTTCAAATATTTTTCGCGCCTCAGGGTTGACGAGCGTCCTTTCGTCTACCTCCGGCCAGGTATCGGTTTGAAGCAGGTCTGCTCGATCTGCCCTAATCGTTTTTAATGAAAACCGTTCCATGTCTACCCCCCAACGCAATTGACAGGAATGGCCAACATTTTACCGCCGATTTCGTGACGAAGCTAATGTTTAGTTGCCTCGGTCAGGAATATCAATTTTTACTTGTCAAATACGACAACTTCATTCTCACCTGAAGATAGTCTAATAGACTTGTTTTCAGAGCTTTCTCCATCCGAGTGCCGATTAAGTTTTAGTTGCGTTTACGGCTACAGGCTCGCTCTGGATGATTGTGGACCATTCCCAAATTGCATCCATCGGACTCTGAGTGCAATCTTTGCTTTTTCAGCGAATTGCGGCGGCCTGTTTCACAACGCTATAGGGGTCTGACCCGACTCCGATTTCTAAAGCGACAGGCTTGTCATGGAGTTCTTGAAGCCGCTCATCTTGAAAATCACCTTCACGATAGTCCTGAAGAGGGACCATCGTAGACAATATCCGATGGTTCATGCCCATCTGCATCTACTCTCGTTAGCGGATTGTTCCGCACGTAGCTGTACAGGTTCAGGCTCTGTGGGTCTTCTAGATTGGCATAAGGAAGCGGCTCTTCCTTGGCTGCCCAGTCCGGGCTGAGGAACCTTCCCATCGTAGACGCGTAGTATCTGGCCCCGAAGTAGTCGTTCCCTGATTCGTTATCATGTTCCTTCGACGTGAAGTGTAGCGGCGTAGCATCCTCGGCGTTTTGATCCGCGTACGGGTCTGGGAAGTACGCTAATCGATCCCCGAAGGGCAAGCTCTGGAAGTCCATCTCCGGCTGTCCGAGGTTCGCGAGCATCCCGCTGACCTGCATCCGCCGTGTTCCCAGATGGTCTGACAGGTGAAAATGCAGCCACGGAATCTGCACAGAGGGATTCGCCGGGTCTGAGACAAGATCATAGGTGCCGATCAGCCCGCCACCGGCATATACATTGGTTCTCTGCCAGTTGTTCTTGCCATCCAGCATGGACAACTGCTCTCCACTCGGACCAAGCACATAGTTCTCCGTGAACTGGAAGCCGTTCTTCGTCGGGTCGCAGCTCATCGACGTGATTGTGCCCTTGGCCACGCGGTTTCCATCCGCGTCATAAAGATACCCGGTCATCGACGTCATGCCTGGGATAGCCGTGTTCGCGACCGCACAGACACGCCCTTCGCCGTCGTACAGATACTGGTTGACTCCATCATTGAGCAGATTCCCGGAAGCATCGTAGCCCAACGTCGCCGTAACCCCGCGCGCATTGGTGCTCTGGATGCGATTCGTGCCGGGATCGGAACCGTTTACGGTGAAGCTGTTAATCTCCGTCTCCAGCCACGCCGACGACTAGGCAGTGCAACTATTAGAGCCGGAACTGAACGCCGCCGACGAAATATCCTGCTGCAGGCGATTCCCGAAGCTGTCGTAGCTCCAGCACACATACCGCTGCGAACCATCCGGCCAGGTCACGTTCGCCGTGGCAAGGCGGTTCAAACTATCCGGGGGGTAGCTCCACGAGCCCATGATGCCGGTGCCATTGTTATACGTCGCATCCTGGAAGGATGTCACGTTGTTGGCAGCATCATAGCCTACACTGTAGCTGTAAATGGAGCCGGACTTTTTTCCTCTTCTGATACGAACAATCTTGCCGTCGTAGCTCCTGAAAGTATTTGGAGAACATTGCGATCCCAGGACAGCTCTGAAAGTCTGTTAGTTAAGATGTTGATGTGGCTCCCGAACCACCGACGGCGAGACAGTCGGCAATTCGTTGAGATTTAGAGCGATTTCTGGGTAGCTGTATCCTGAAGCCCCATCAACATCTCGCAGTCGATCACGGGGATACTCTCCAAACTCGGAATTGCACTCAGCCTGTTGCGTTTCATGTTGCTTACTGCAATGTAACCAGTACCTCGATGACACCCGAGCCGGAGTCGAGTGATCCCATCGCCTTACCAATCACCGCGCCAAGCATACGACTGCGGTCCGTGCCCCTCATTGCAAAACCAGGAACTGATGAGGAGACAAGCAGGTCGCCGCGATGAATCGCGCCGTTCTCTGCTGTAACTTTCGTCGGCACAATTCCCACCATCGCCATCGGCATCTGGTCGGTTGCGTCCTTGAGAGACTGTCGCTGACCGATTACACCTGGCTTTGTCGCGTAAATCCCCGCTACCATCGTCGAATACGGCTCGGCAGACTTTCGCACGTCACCCTTGGAGTCATCCGTTAACACGAGAACATCACCCGGCTCGTAGGACTTCTTTTCACCGGCAGCTTTTACAGCTTCGGCATAATCGCCGCCACACAATACGCCCGTCCATGCCGTCTTCTGCTGAGTTCCATCTGCATAGGTAACTGAGCCTCCGCTTCCCGTGGTCAGCGCGATGTTGCCATTCACCTCAAGCTTGTTGTTAGTCCCAGGGTTCGTCGTGCCGATGCCCACGTTTCCGGTTCCCTGGATGACCATAGGCGTGGTAAGAGGCGTACCGGTCGAATTCGTATTGATAAACTCCCATCCGCCGCTTGCAAGCCCCTCATTGTTGACAAAATCAGTCATTCCATTGCCGTTGTTCCATTCAATCCAAGCGCCTTGAGATGGGGCCTGTACCACACCTCCATTCAGGTTGCTATTCACGTAAAGGGCTTGCAGTGTGCTTGTGCTGCCATTACCTACCTGGAAAATACCTTGCTGGCTATATGCAGTCGTTTGAACAGAGCCATCTGGAAACACAACACCTCCAGATGAAGTACGAATCTGACCAGCAACATCAAGCGGGTAGAGTGGGCCTGATGTGCCAATCCCGACGAAGCCTCCATTGAAATAAGAGCTTCCGCCGCTCTTGAGAGAAATCATGGAGGGCTGAGCACTGGAAGTAGCAGCGCTTCCGAAAATGTCGAACTCGCCACCCGGAGTTCTGCTTCCATTACCTCCAGGTAAAGTAGTGAGGGCGGCGAGTTTGCCAATATCGTCCGCGTTTGCTCTCCAGTAGAAGCCGCCAGTCCAACTGGATATACTCTCAATGAAATTCGTAACTCCTGTACTGGGAGCGTTGGCGCTGAAGATTACGCCTGCGCCGCCACCGGAAACAGCACCTTGAAAGATGAGATTGCCATCGACAGTGGCGTTGCCGTTCACTTCAAGAAGAGATCCCGGCGATGTCGTTCCAATCCCGACGCTACTGCCGGAAACCGAGATCGGCGAGTTGCCTAACGTCGAACTTCCAGTAAAAGCCGGAACCGTGTTGGTGGTGCCGCTGCCCGTCACCGTCTGCGCCGACGCGCCCGCCGCCAGCACGACCGTCGAAAATACCAAACCGATTAGCTTCTTCCCCATCATCCGTGTTCCCTTCCTCTGCCTCGTCTCTTGAAAGCTCGCCAAAATATTTTCGAATCGCATCGCCACGCATTCCTTCCGGGTGAGTTTTATTGGCCACTGCTCCGGATCACTCCTCAATGCCGCAAGACACGGTAGCACGGCATGACTGCGCTCGGCGCCGGCGTATGATCCAGTTGTGGCTGGTAGCCTAGCCGTTCCGGCAGAATCGCCATCGGATCGCCGGGCGCAGTGCGCAGTAATATCTCCCCGAAGGGCCGGTCGCATTCCGGATCGCGCCGCACGGAAAGAACGGTGCCCGCTTCCGACTTGACGACTGCGTGTGCCAGCGCCGGCCATTGGTTGGGATAGGCATCCACCAGGCGCACGAGAACTGTCTCGCTTTGTTTCGGCAAGGACAGCTGCATCAGATAGGTGTCTTCGTTCATCCCCCATGAACTGCGAAGGAAGGTGCTCGTTGCAAGAAACCGTATCCGCGCTCGTTGTCCATGCCGATGCGGCCACGCTCCTGCTGGAACTGCAAGCATTGCCGTGATCACTAGAGCTATCACAATTTGCAACCGATGCTTCAAAAGCACAAAACTCCTCTTTGTCCGCCAATGGCGGACTCCCCTCAGAAGCCTGGCATTATGCGCAAAGCTACGCCATGCTTGTTCGAGTTCATACAGAATGTCGGAAGATAATAGACACTGCCTTATACGGCTGTGTGAAGCGAATCCGAGAACCAGACAAACAAAGATTAGAGCTACGTCCGGAGCAATCCGGCGAAACTCTTAAAGACTTGTGTGAAGCTAAAACTTATAGGCACAGTAGGCAATCCAGAATGGATTGTCAAGTTACGATTGGTGAATTTCTGAGTAGGTGTTTCCCAGCAACCTACAAACACCGCAAAAAGCTCCACACCCCTGCGGAGTACACATACCGACGTTACTACCGCTGACGGAAATCGGCGAGTTGCCGACCGTCGAAGCTCCGGTGAAGACCGGAACCGTATTGGTAGTCCCGCCGGAAGTGGTCACCGCAGTTTGGGCGGAGGCATTTGTTTGGACGTTAAGCACAAAAAGAAACACGACGGCGGGCAGTGCAAGACGCACTTTCATACGCTCTCCCAAGGCAACTGTGATAACAGCAATTCTGTGAGCCGCATGAACGTGTCTTGATTGACACGAATCCCTTGCGGGCACACCGCAATTCTTATCCAGATGTCGTTTGATTCCGTGAAGCTTTGTTAGTTCATGTTTCAGTGACCGTACTGGCAGCTTCCAGTACGGCGGTGCGAAACAGCGAAATGACAAACATCGACAGCTTTCGAGGCAGCGTCGGAGTCACCACCGCGGAGATACGAAAGGCCCATCCAGACGCTCTACCACTGCTGCCGTTATGCACAAGCAGAGATTGAACGATAAGGCCAAGGATGTGATTATGAATCGCACGTAGCCGAAATCCGTGTCAAGAGAAAAATATGTGAATGGCGTGCGCACGTAACTGAACAACTTGTGTTGTGCACAGTAGCAGTAGTAGCACCGGGTCCCGTCGTTCCATGCCCATTCGGATTTGAAAACTGGCGCCAGCGAACCGAAGTCCCTCTCGGTCCGCTGAAGTTCAGAGATACGACGGAGCGTACATCCGGTACTGCAACCGCGCGTGCTCCGGGCTGGAGTGGACATAGATCATTGTTGTCTCCACAAACGCGTGGCCAAGCTGCTCCTTAATTGCCAACAAATGCGCTCCGCGATGCAGAAGATTTGTGGCTAGTGAATGCCTCAAAAGGTGCGGATAAACACGCTTCTTGAGACTTGCGCGCTTTGCTGCCGTGCGGATCAACTTACGCAGGTTCTGCTGGGCATAGGGGCCGCCGTTACGGATACAGACAAACAACAGATCGCCGGGCTGTCCGCTACGCTCACGCAGGTACTCGGCCAGCAGGCTCACGCACGGCGCGGCAATATGCGCGTAGCGGTCTTTCTGTGTCTTGGTGGCCTGAATATGCAGCGTCTGGCTGCCCAAGTCAACGTCTCGTATTCGCAGCTGGCATAGTTCGCGGTTGCGCAAGCCAGCATAGGCAAGCGTCGCAATCATCGCGCGCTCGCGTAGGGTGTGGGCAGCCGCAATCAACAGCGTGATTTCGGACTCGGACAACGTTCCGCGCACCAGATGACGCGGCTTCTTCGGACGGCCAAGTTTAATGGGGCTTCCTGCAAAGGCGCAATAGGATTCGAGAGCGATTGACGTGTTGACGATGTGGGAATAGGAAGCTCCCGATTTGTGCATCCGTTCTATATGTTGTTCGATGGCCTTCGGTGTCGGCTGCAAGCCGATAATGGGCGCCAGCCGTCGGACCGTCGAAACATAGTTATGGACGGTGACCTCACACAATCCGCGCCGTGCGTGCAGATGTCGTGCGAAGCGGGCGAGAGTGGATTCGATAGAATTACGTGTAGCCATAAAGCCTCCTCAACAGGCTGATTGGTTAGGGGCGTCGCCGGTGTTGGTAGCACCGCGGCGCCTCGTTTGGTTTGATGGTTTCAATTGAACAATTCAGCGAGCAGCCATTTCTAAGCGCGCACCTCGCCGAACGGCTCCCCGCGTCGCTGTGCATGATTTTTCTCGTCTCGTGAGCAGGCCCTAATTGTCCACAACAAGCTGACTCGCCTTTTTTGAATTTCTCGGGCGCGTCGACGGTCGCTGAAGTGCCTTTTCCAGCCGAGTTTCTGCATTGGTAGCTCTGCGCTCCAGCGACTCAATTTGAGCCGCTTGCGCGCCGATCTTGCCAGTCAGCATGGCGACCTCTCCAAGCAGCGATTCGCGCTCGGCCTGCAGTCGATCCGCTTTCGCGGCCTCCCTGGCCAGATCGCTTTCGACTCTTTCTTGCTCATGGGTCTTCGATTCAAGCTGGGTCTTGAGTTGCTGAACCTCGGCGGACAGTTCGTCGTTCCTCTGCCGCGCGTTGGTTAGCAGCATCTCGGTTTGCCGGGCACTCTCTCGCGCTTCAGCGACCTGCGTCATGACCTGCTTCTGGACCCCTTCCAGCCGTTCTGTGGCGCGGTCAATCTCTGTATGGAACGCTTTCTCCTGTGCGGCCATGGCACTCTGAAGTTCGGCCATCCTCTGATCAAATTCACTGCGGGCTGCGGCCATTCGCCGGCCAGCCTCGGCACGAGAGGATTGCAGTTGTTCCTCCAGGGCAACGCTCCGTGCTTGTGCGGCTTCGGCAGCTACGCGCGCAGTGCCCAGCTCAATGCGCAACCTTTCAATATCCGCCCCGCGTGCCGTCAATTGCGTGCGCAGCTCGGCGGCCTGCTCCTCTCGATCCGCGAGGCGCGCTTCGAGAGCGGTCTGTGTCTCTGATGCTGTTGCCAAACTGGCTTCTATCTCTTCCCTGCGCTGCACGAAGACCTTCTCTCCGTGCTCGACGGCCAGGGTCCAGGTCGCGATCATCGCCTCTGCCACCTCGCGGGGCAGGGTGGAGCTGAATGCGCTGGTCTTGGATTGCTCGTCTTTCCACGCCTTGAGCTCGTCATTGATCGTGGTACGGCTGCCTTGACGGATTTCGGCGTAGATGAGGTCGACGGTCAGGTCGTGGGGTCTGCGCCCGGCCGAGAGCAGCCGCGTGGCAGCTTCGCGGGTACGGACACGGGTATCGCTGGCGCGGCTCATTTTCCTTTTCCTTCGCTTCTGATCTGAACTATGCCAAGCAGAACTAGAATAATCAGTATACGCATGTATACCGTTATATATGTAATGATAAAGGGCAGAAATTTATGATAATTTCTATTATCAAAACTTCTTTCCTGTACACTGAACAGGTTTCTTTCACCGCCCCCAGGAGGCTCGCTGCCATGTCCGACTTAGTTCTCGTTTTGCCCATCGCCAGCGAATTGGACGGACGCCACGGGTCCAACCGGGCGCAAGGCGGAGTGAGGCAAATCGCCGCCGACACCGATGTTGAGGCCGTGCGCCTCTGGTTGGCAGAGTATGCCGATTCGCCGCACACGCTCCGCTGCTACCGCAAAGAGGCTGTGCGGCTCTTGCTGTGGTCAGCCCATGTCCCGGGCAAGCCGTTGTCCAGCCTTACGAGGGAAGATCTGCTCGCGTACGAAGTCTTCCTGGCGAATCCTTCCGTCGAGTGGGCCGATCCTGACCGGCCGCGGAGGGGCAGCGACCGCCGCCTGTTCACAGGCCCGCTCTCGCCGGGCAGCGTCCGGCAAAGCTTACGGATACTTTCCGGACTCTTCGGATATCTCGTGGCAGCAGGCTTCCTGGCAGGCAATCCTCTCGCTCTGCGCCGCCGTCGAAGGGCCACGACAGCAGGCCGCGTAGTTGTCGAACGCTACCTTGAGAAGCAGCTTTGGGAATCCGTGCTCGATTTCATCGAGTCGCTGCCGCAAGAGACGCCTCGCGAGCGTCAGCACTATGAGCGAGCGCGTTGGCTATTGCGGCTGCTCTACGGTGCAGCCTTGCGCGTGTCCGAAGTCGCATACGCCAAAACCAGTGATCTTGCGCAACGGCGCGGCAAATGGTGGCTGCACGTGACTGGAAAGGGAGGGAGGGAGGGCGATGTGCCGTTGAGCGATGAGTTGATGGCGGATTGGACGCGTTATCGCCGGTTCAATGGTCTGCCTACCGCGCATTCCTCGTCAGACAACTCGCCGCTTGTCCTGTCGGTCTTCGGGCGCAGCGACCGATTCTTGACGCCCACCGCAATCTACCTGATCGTAAAAGAGGTTTTTTGCCGTGCCGCCGCAGCTCGTGAAGCAGTTGATCCTGATGGTGCAGCAATACTGCGACGAGCTTCAACGCACTGGCTACGACACAGTTCGGCAACTCACCAGGCTGACGCCGGTAACGATATCCGCTTCATCCAGAAAAACCTTCGCCATGGGTCTCTTGAAACCACCGCCCTCTATCTCCATGCCGAGGATGACAAGAGGCACGAAATGACCACCAGCCGCTGACGATCTACGCATCATGCATTAGGGAATAGCTTTTAAGTACCTGTTGAGCGATTGCAGATTGCGGCGATGAAACTTTCCTCGAAGTCGCTGGTGGCTACGTGTAATCGCAAATCGTCCATGGGATCAAACCTCATGTTTCTGCAATGTTATCTATAGCTTAACCTGATTTCCGTAACTTTTCGTACGAATCATTGCCAAGCCTCGATTCCAACTACACAACAAGCGGTGGCCAGACTGTCTACGGGACGCGAATGGGGCAGAACATCGGAACGCCAATCAATCCCTCCAGTGAAAACTATGGGGAGAATACGACAGATAGCACCATCGCCAACTCCAACTACAATGCGCTTGAAGCGACCCTTCATTATCAGCGCAACGGCTCGCAATTTCTGCTGAGCTACGCATATGCGAAGTCTATCGATCAGGGCTCCAATCTTGGCGAACAGCTTGACCCGGATGACCCGCGACACACCCGCGCCATCTCCGCACTGGTGTACTTCACATCAACACCAATGGCCGCAACGGCAAACCTGCATTCAACACAGATCTGTATTCTGAAGAACCGCCTGGACAACTCGGTAACGCGAAACGCCGGATGTTCCACGGCCCCGGCATCGACAACTTTGACATGACGCTACAGAAAGACGTCCATTTCACCGAATCCTCCCTGCTGGCATTGCGCTTTGAGGCATTCAACGTCTTCAACCACGCACAGTTTTATGGCCCAGCGGCGGTTGATGGTCAAATTGAAGATTCAGCCTTTGGACAAATCGAAAGCGCGCAGGCTCCCAGGCTTGTACAACTCGCGGCTAAGTTTTCTTTCTGAGGCCAATCACAGCATCCCTGTCACCGGACTCTCATGTTTGTTTCCATGCAGAGAACAAGCGCCTCAACGAGCCGTTTGTTCTCCGCTTCTTTGCGAACTGCAACGCGTAGATGCCGACCGGAAAGTCTTTCGTAATTTGCACAGTTGCGCAGGACAACCTGATGCTTTGTAATCAAGAGCTCCCACAACTTTTTGCAATCAATCTCATCTGAAAAACGGAGCAAAAGAAAGTTTGCAACGGACGGATAGACCTCAATACCTAGTTTTTCAATTTCCGTCTGCATCCAATTTCGACGGTCGAGATTCAATGCAATTGTGCGCTGCGCATAAGCTTCATCCTGAACTGCAGCGCAAGCAGCAAGCGAGGCTAAGGTTGTAATGGCCCATGGAGGGATTGCCTCTTGCAGCTTCCTATTTACATTCGCATTGGCAGCGGCATAGGCAACTCGCAGGCCGGGCATACCAAAAAATTTCGTCACTGAGCGAAACACAATAAGGTTCGGAAAGTTGTTGACCTCGTCAATAAGAGATGACTCGGGACAATAATCAATAAATGCCTCATCGAGCAGCACGTAGACGTTTCGACGTGCCGCCTCTTCTACCAACTGGAGAAGCATCTTGCGACCAGTGAGAACACCGGACGGATTCTGAGGATTGGCAAGCAGAACTGCATCGCAGGAATCCAGTTTTTGGGCTATGCCGTCATAGCTGAAGCAGGATCTGCATGCAAGTGGATAAGGATTCACCTGAACGGAAGCGCGTTCCAGCATCTTACGGTATTCAACAAATGCCGGGACTGGAAGCAGGCATGTACGAATCGGTAACACATGAAGCACTGCATCAAGAATCTGCACAAAACCGTTCGCTACAAGCACATTTTCAGCTTCAACTCCTGCATAGCTGGCAAGCGATTTTCTGAGTGCCATCTCCCGCAAGTCGGGATAATTTGTAAGTGTAGATACATCATCCAGAGATGCACGCAGGCAAGAAAGAGCAGATTCAGGCGGACCTTCCGGATTGATATTCGCGCTGAAATCGATCACCCCAGAGGCAGGGACACACAAGCGTTCTGCAATCTGGCTAAGCTGTCCTCCGTGCAATGGAATGAGCTCGCTCATCTTGATCTCCTTGCACAGAGCACTGCCCCTAGCAGCATGCCTGTACCGAGGCCAAGCAGCGTAACGGCTGACACGACGCGAATAGCCTTGCGCACATCTGCAGGTTGCGGCGTGGGAAACTCTTCCCCCATCTTCTCTGCGGGAAGAGCCTCTCCTGCGTAGGTATTGTCTCCACCGAGCTGAACTCGGAGCGCGCCAGCTATTGCGCTTTCTGGCTGTCCCGCATTTGGGCTCTTGTGTTTGCTACCGTCGCGCTGCCAAACATGCCACGCATTGACTGGGTTGTCGTCGCCAATCGGAGAGGCTGCCACTATTGCGAGCGCTGTCAATCTGGCAGGCAGAAAATTGGCGGCATCATCTAATCGAGCAGCCGCTTTTCCAAAATAGAAATACCTCTCATCCGCATGGCCGATCATCGAATCGAGCGTATTGACAGCCTTGTAAGCCATTGCTAACGGCACACCGCCCAGGCTCATGTAGAAAAGCGGGGCCATGATGCCATCCGATGCACTCTCTGCCACCGTTTCAATTACAGCGCGGCATATCTCGTTCGTGTCGAGATGCTGCGTATCACGTCCAACAATGCGCGCAAGACGCTGCCGAGCCAGAACTACATCGCCTGCGTCTAATGCTGCGAGAACGGAACAAGCCTCATCATGAAGGTTACGAGAAGCAAGACAGGTCCATCCCAGTGCAATTTCGGTAAGCCATCCAAGTATCATGAAACGACGATGCGCCTGAGCAATCATGTACCTCGTCACGTAATAACTGGCTGCGACCAAGGCCCCAGTAAGGACTGCACCCGCGAGAAACTCGTCACGTTTCCTTTGCCCTGGCTGCCGCAGTATGTCCTCGCCCCTAGTGATTGCCCATCCCATAAAGCGAACAGGATGTGGAAACCATTCAGGGTCTCCTGCTGCCTGATCTGCAATGTAGACAGCCGGAAGTAGAAGGCAACGGTTCATTGCGTCTCCAGGCTGTTTCCTGTTGATGGTGATGACTGATACTTCAGCCCAACCCACTCGAATACTTTTGGCATATCGAGCGCCTGAGAAACTTCTTTCGCGAGCCGATCAAAGGATTCTTTTCGCCTTGCCTGCCAATCGTGCAAATTCGTCGCTGGTTCCAGGCGATAGAACTGTCGAGCGGCGTTGATAAAAGTGTGCCGAAAACTATCTGCGTCGAATAAACCATGAAGATATGTACCGAAGACTCTTGTGTCCAGGCTAACGCATCCATCCGTCACAGATTCAGATTGTCCCGCGGCATAGCGAGAAAGCTGAGCAAAGGGTTTTCCTGGGCCGGTACTGGACGTTTCTCCGACATGAATCTCATATCCTTGCAGCGCTGCTTCCCCAACCGCTTGCCCGAAGAGCACCTGTGCTGCAAACGTCCCTCTGGCAGCGCGAGTAACTTTCGTGGCTTGCATGGTCGTAGTGATTGGCAGTAAGTCCAGTCCCGCGATTTCTCCCTGCGTTTCAATGCCGCACGAATCAAGGATTGTCTTTCCAAGCATCTGCATTCCCCCGCAGATGCCAGCTACCAGGCCTATACGGGCATGCGCCTCCAATGCGACATCGAGTTTTTCTGCGCGCATCCAATGCAGATCATCTACTGTCTGCTTGCTGCCGGGTAAAATCACGACGTCTGCTCTTAGAAGGTGTTTGGGTTTACAGCAAAAGCGCAGAGACACAGAAGGCTCTATGCGTAATGCATCGTAGTCTGTAAAGTTCGACAGGGATGGAAATGCAATTACCGCAACTCGTAATGGTCGGTTGGCTGTATCCAAGGACCATCGAGCATGACTCAACGAATCAGCCGGCGGCAGCCCAAGGCTGTCCTCTTCCTCCAGCGAAAGCTCCTCGATATATGGAACCACTCCGAGGCATGGCTTCTGCAATCTCTCTTCCATCATGCGAATGCCTGGCATGAGCAGCGATACGTCGCCGCGAAACTTGTTGATGACAAAACCTCCAATGCGCGCTCGCTCTTCTGGCTCCAATAGCTCTACTGTTCCGAGCAGCGATGCAAAAACACCGCCGCGGTCAATGTCGCCTACCAATATGCACGCTGCATCGGCCAGATTTGCCATCTGCATGTTCGCGATATCGTGCTGCTTGAGATTGATCTCAGCCGGAGAGCCTGCGCCCTCAAGAACGATTACGTCGTTCTCCGCAGCCAGCTTTGCATAGCTTTCGCGCACGATGGGCAAAAGCTCATCGACTCGCCGCAGATGATATTCCGCAGCCGAAAGACGTCCCCATATTTTGCCGCGGACAATAACCTGCGAAGTCATCTTTCCAGCCGGTTTCAACAGGATGGGATTCATGTGAACAGAAGCTGCAATTCCAGCCGCTTCTGCCTGCAACGCCTGGGCACGACCAATTTCAAGCCCCTCTGCTGTCGCTGCGGAATTGAGAGACATATTCTGCGACTTAAATGGCGCAACCCGATAGCCCTGCTGCGCAAAGATGCGGCATAGTGCCGCTGACAGAAGGGATTTTCCAGCATGGGAGCTAGTGCCAAGAACCATCACCGCGCGGACCGTCATGGAATGCTCGCCTCGGAGTAGCGCTCATACGATACAACGCTCTCCAGTTGTATCCGCTTTTCCCATCCAAATCGCTCCAAGTCTGGATCGCCAGCAAATTCCTCGACATAGCCAATGCAGAGATACGCGACCAGCATTAAATGGTCGGGGACATTCAGCAATGCGCGCAGCTTTGTGGGGTCCACAATACTTACCCATCCAACACCTATGCCCTCACTGCGAGCAGCAAGCCAAAGATTCTGAATTGCGCACACGGTGGAATAGGCTGCTGTCTCTGGCATTGTTTGGCGCCCAAGGCCATGTCCACGTTTGCTCCTGGAATCACAAAAAACACAGAGATTCTGTGGCGCTTCGAGAATGCCTTCCAGCTTCAGTTCTGCGTATTGCGTTGCCTGCTGGCCCATGTAAGCTTTGATGGCGTGCTTGTTTGCTTCCTTAAAAATCTCATGGACAGCTTTACGGGTAGCGAGTTCCCGGATGACTAGGAAGCGTGATGGCTGCATCAAGCCAACCGAGGGAGCGCAGTGCGCGGCACCCAGGATTCGCTTGAGCAAGTCCTCCGGCAGCGGCTTATCGAGATAGCCTTGACGCACGTCACGCCGTTCCGTAATTACGCGATAGATCGCTGCGCGTTCTGCATCGTTAAAGGAACGTTGCTGGCTCATCCTATCCTCACCACGCACGCGAGAATTTGGGGCCGCTATGAGTGTCGTCACGCAAACGGCTATTGACGCCGGCATTCACCTCAATCAGGCGGCCAAAGAGCCAAATCACATCCGAAAGCCGGTTTAGGTAGGCAAGGACGTCAGGATGAGCGCTGCCTCCACTCTCAACAAAACGAACAGCGCTACGCTCAGCACGACGGCAGACGGTACGCGCAATTTCATAGGCCGCAGATTCTGGATGCCCTCCCGGCAATGACCAGTCCGCAAGAATGCCCTCGGTTGCTTCAATCTTGTGCACCAAATCCGTGAGCTTATCGACATCTTCCATTGTGATAGCGGGCGGGTTTTTTTTGCTTTCCGGAGGTGTAGCCAGAGCGGAGCCGACACGAAAAAGTGTGCGTTGAATCTCTTCGGTCCATGCCGCTATCTCCTTGTTCTGGCAGATGCTCCTGGCAAAACCAAGATGGGCATTGAGCTCATCAACGGAACCGTAGGATTCGACACGCAGGTCGGCCTTGGATACGCGAATGCCACCGGCCAGACCAGTCTGCCCTCCATCACCGCGTTTGGTTGCAATGCTCATACGTTTTCTCCTTGAAGGGTATAGGTCTCCTCAATCCTGATACGAAGGCTTTTGATTAAAGGAGCCCGGTTGTACTCAATCACGAGCGCATCATCCAGAAAATCGGTAACTCGTGGCGGGGTGGAAGAAAAAAGAACCTGCTCTGAAAAGAACCATGGATGAACGGCTCCAAGTTCTTCTGCCGTTCTGGCCTGCACAATGACGGCAGGAAGACAGAAGATTTCAGCCTGCAGACATTGGAATGCTCGATGATAGCCATCCCGTAGAAACCAGCGGCTTTTGTACTCTGCGATCTCAAAGAACGGGCTGCCAGTATGGACTGCAATCGGATTTGCGCCGTTCCCTGTTACTCGGAAATGCAGGTTGGGATTGCTTGAACGCAATTCAACGGATGTATCCTTGTGAATCACTTCACAGACAACAGGCTTCGTCTCTCCGAAGCATAAGTCCATCCGCGCGTCCCAGTTATCGGTTGCGGCGCGCGTGGATCGTGAAATATCAGGACGCAAAATAAGCCTGCGCTGAAACGCGAGAAGCTTCCGAAGATCTACAACGCCGAGGAACCAGTCGAGGCCAGCCATTTCAGCTTGAAGATCATCCCTCTGCTTTTGAATTGCAAACAAACTGCTAAGCCTTTCAGCATCCTCTTCACAGAGAGCGTTTTCTACCTGATATGGCGAACGTGCAGCGACACGCGCATGCGCAGAGTGGAGTCTGCCAGTGTCTATGATTTTCGGACGGTACTCATTCTCATCCAAATCCCATCCGGCCAGTTCTCTCACCTGTGTCATTTCCATACTCACTGGCCACCTCCTTGCGTATATCGAAAGAATGAGCAGTACTCTTTTGTCTGTAGCCATGCCTGTTCTTCTTCAACGCCGCAAAGCGAACGCAATACAACACACATCACGCCGCGGTGCGTAACGATGGCTGCGCATCCTTGCCTAGGTGCAGAAAGAAGCTTTTTTACTTCTGCCCGCACCCTGGACTGGAACATTGCAAATAACTCACCGCCCGGAGCCGGTAATTCAGGAAAACCCTTTGCCCATCTGCGAGCATAATCGGCATCACGAAACTCGATCTCACTCCAGCTCAATCCTTCCCATTTTCCGAAGTTAATCTCGCGGAGTCCAGGAATCGTGATTGGCAAAGTTCCATGCACTTCGGCAATTGCATCCGCGGTTGTTTGTGCGCGGACCAGATCGCTTGTATAGACGGTGTCGATGGATATGCCTTCCAGCTTTCGCAATAGATCCTCTATCTGACGATGCCCTCGCTTATTGACAGGCGGGTCAGAGTGCCCGCAGAACCGACCTGCGAGGTCAGTTTCAGCATGGCGGATAAAGAGCAGCGACCTCATCAGATCCACACTCCGGAGAGCAATACTGCAATTTCGGTCAACTGTGTCGTCGCACCAAAGCAGTCTCCTGTAACGCCGCCGATTCGACGGTTGTAATAGAGTGCTGTGAGCAATGTGACGCCTGCGCTTACAAATACAGGCACGAACCCACGAAGGCGCAGTAATGCAAAAACAACGAGCGCTGTAAACAGGCTACCCAAAATGAGGCTACCGCGTGTCGCGAGGCGAGCAATACGCGCTCCTTGTCCGTCAATCTGATTGACGCTGCGTTCGCGCGCCGAAGGAAGATAGAAGCTAAGTGGGAGAATCGTCCAGCGGCTCAGAACCGGGGCCACAACGAGGTAGACTTCCGCCTGGGCTGCTGGTAGCGAGGCGATGAGGAGAACGCGAGCAAGCACGCTGAAGATGAGAGCCACTGCTCCATAGCTTCCAATGCGACTGTCGCGCATAATCGAGAGCACTTTTTCTCGCTCCCATCCGCCGCCGAAGCCATCTGCAGCGTCTGCAAGCCCATCTTCGTGCAGGCATCCTGTAATCACTACAAGGTAAATGACAATAAGCAATGCAGCTACCGTCAACGGGAGATGAGGCGCAAGCAGGAAATACAGAAGCGCACTACCCAGACCAATTAGTAATCCAACCGCAGGAAAGAACTTCACGGCGCGCGCTAGAGAATCCTTTTCATAGGGACCAGATGGCACTTGAAGACGTGTAAGGAACTGTACGGCGGTGAGACAGTCAAACCAAGCTCTCTGCATTTGGGTGGTTAGGCTCATGCTTCGGCTCCACTCACTCCTGCTGATGCAAAGGTTGCCATCTGGTTATAGATGGCGATTGCTGATTCGATGACAGGCATTGCAAGTGCGGCTCCTGAGCCTTCGCCAAGGCGCATTCCGAGAGTGAGCACGGGCGTAAGTTTCAGATGTTGAAGAAGCAGCTTGTGTCCCGGCTCCTCTGATTGGTGGCCAGCAATCAAATAGCCGCTCACATACGGCTCAATGCCAGCCGCGAGGGCCCCTGCGGCAGTAGAGATAAATCCATCGAGTACGACAACAAGGCGGTGCTTGGCGGCAGCAAGAACCATCCCTGTCATCGCGGCAATTTCAAGCCCACCAAGACACCGCAAAATCTCAACAGGAGAAAGACTGCTGGAGGGACTGCAATGTTTCGCAACGGCGGCTTCAACCACGCGCACCTTGTTCGCATATGCGGTGGGATCAACTCCAGTGCCCTTGCCGGTTGCCTCTATAGCTGCAACACCGATCAGCGCGCAAGTCACAGCGCTGGCAGCGGTCGTGTTGCCAATTCCCATTTCTCCAATTGCAAGGATGTTATGTCCAGCAGCAGCGGCGTCAGTTCCAAGCTGATAACCGACACGCAATGCTTTCCCAACTTCTTCTTCGCTCATCGCAGCTTCATGCAGCATATTCCGCGTGCCGCGCCGCACCTTGCGATCGAGAAGCCCCGCAATCGAGCCAAATTCCGCATCCACACCTACATCGACGACGTGCAATGCTGCGTGGTGCAATCGCGCTAACACGTTGATTGCGGCGCCCTCCGCTAGAAAGTTCAGAACCATCTGCCGGGTCACTTCACGTGGATATGCGCTAACGCCTTCTTCTGTGATCCCATGATCTGCAGCAAAAACATAGGCTGCTTTGCTTACCGGTTCCGTGATTCTTTCGCCTCGAATCGCTACAATTTGGGCCGCAATGTCTTCAAGCCTGCTCAGGCTCCCGAGTGGCTTCGTCAAGCTGTCGAGATGCAGGCGTGCCCTTGCGCGCCATTCTTCGCTCGGCGGACTAATCGCTCTAATCAACTCGTCAATGCCAGGTTGGCTCATCTCAGGCTTCGCGGCTGGATTTATGGAAACGGTCACATGCCCTCCTTTTCGCTGAGAGAGCCCTTGAGCACAAGTGGAAGCCCTGCCACCATTAAAACGACATGGTCAGCTACTGCGGCAATACGCTGATTGATCTCGCCGAGCAGGTCCCTGTATCGTCTCCCCATCTCGAAAGCTGGAACAACTCCGCTCCCGACCTCGTTGGAAACCAGCACGATGGTGAATCGATTTGATGTGAGGGACGTACACAGCGCATCTATGCTTTTGTTGATCGCTGCTGCATCGCTTTCATAGACTTCAAGAAGCTTCCCTGCAAACAGCGTCAGGCAATCTACAACCAATAAGTCACAGTCCCTTACCGATTCAATTACCTCCACCAAGTTCAGGGGTTCTTCGATGGTTGTCCAATGCTCAGGCCGTTCAGAACGATGCCGTTTGATTTTGCGCTGCATCTCCTCGTCCTGACGATGCTCCGCTGTCGCGAGGAAAGTGACCTTTTCCGCTCTCGACGCGAGTTGTAGGGCATAGCGGCTCTTGCCGCTGCGGACACCACCTAATACGAGAGTCACATCTCGGGCAGAAGCTGAACACATGCACCGTTCTCCGCGTCACTTACGCAACGCTAAATAGACAGGCGGGAAGAAATACTAAGGCCGCTGCGTGCGTCAGCTTTAGAAGCCGGACACCACAAATACACTCTTCGACTCTCCCATCGAAGTCGAACAAGCCCAGATTGGCATCTGGCCGGTCTCCTGACTTTCGCTTCGACAAGATCGAGCAGCCTTCCCGGAGGTTTGATCTCCAGTGGCTTCCAAAAGGAGTGCCGGTCTCTCAGCGTCACAGTTACGGGGTAGTGGCGGAATCGCACCGCCTTCCCGAACACCAGATGAATTGAAAGATAAATTCTTGGAACTCGACAGGTCAATGGATGTTTGAGTCGATGCATTCCGCTTTCGAGATCAATTGTGACTTAGCAGCATTTCATCGCGCAGGTGCATGTTAGGATAAATTTACTTCGAGGTATCTGCTGAAATTGAAAGCAGATCACAGAGGGAAGCGGGTGTAAATCCCGCACGGTCCCGCCACTGTAAGCAGTGAATCCTTCGCAATCTATGCCACTGTTCCGAAAGGAATGGGAAGGCTGCGACGGGTGATGACCTGCAAGTCAGGATACCTGCCTCGTAGTTAAGATGCGCCCCGTTTCGGTGAAAGCGGAGGGCAGGATGAGGACGTTCTTCGGTTCGGCTTTTCCTCTCTTCTCTACCCTTCTTTTATTCCATCGTTGCGGTCGCTCTAGCTCAATTATTTTGAGGCGCGGACTCCTCGACGGATGTTTACCTTTCTTGATTGGCGGCGCACGCAGCGGCAGAAGCAGGGCTGCGGGATCTCTATGCCACGGCTCCCAATGCGTAGCCACAGCTGCCACCATGTTCTCGTAATAGTCGCTGGAATCCTCGTACAAATTAAGCCATTTAACGGCAACATCCCGTATCCAGGGAGGAGTCAGCATGAAATTGCGGTTCATTTTGAGGATTGCCAGTGTTTTCTTTCTAGCTTGTGCAGTTGCTTGGGCGCAGGGGAATACAAGCTTCAGTGGGGTTGTGAGAGACCCCGCCGGAGTAGCCGTCGCTGGCGCAACGGTAACCCTGGTCTCGCAGGACAACACGACGAGCGTTCGAGTCGTCAGCGACCAATCCGGCCACTATCACTTCGAGCATCTTTCCCCAGCGCTCTATCTGCTTTCTGCTACGGCAAAAGGCTTGGTATCTTCGGCAGTTGTCACGGTTGATGTGACAGGACGCGATACTCCACCTGAGCTTGATTTACAGTTAGCTCTCGCCGCAGTTACAAACACGGTAATGGTCACTGCTTCCGGCACGGCGCAGACAACGGACGAAACGGCAAAATCCGTCTCTATCGTTGGCCCTGAGACAATCCAGGCGCTGGATACGAATACGATCTCCGATGCACTGAGCTATATTCCCGGTTTGCGCGTTGAACAGCAAGGGGGACCGGGAGGCCTGGTTTCCATCAAGACGCGCGGCCTGCGCAACCAGGACACGGCGATTCTTATCGACGGATTCCGCTTCCGCGATGTAACCGGCACACAGGGCGACGCCTCTTCCCTGTTGCAGGACATGCTCGTCACCAATGTTGACCACATCGAAGTTTTGCGTGGCACCGGATCGTCCATTTACGGCACGGATGCAACTGGTGGCGTCATCAATATCATTACGGGCATGGGTGGCGGCAGGCCTCGCGCTTCCCTGCTGCTTGAAGGCGGTTCTCTAGGCACCTTCCGCGGGCAGGCTGCGGGCTCTGGCTCGGCATTTCACAGCAAGCTCGGCTACAGCCTCGGTGCTTCTCATCTCAATGTGACACGCGGTCTGGATGGCAACTTGCCCGACCGTACGACGAATGCACAAGGAATGTTCGATTACGCAATTTCGGACAAAACGCGCATCTTTGGCCGAATGCTCTTTACAGACTCGTTCAGCTTCACTACGCAAAGCCCATCTGCGATTGCCTCTGGAGATGGCGCCCTCGAAGCTGTTCCGCTCACTGGCGAGGCGTTCAAGCAATATGAAAACGGCGTGCCTCTCGACCAGATCAATACCGGCAATGCCACTTATATTCCCGACTATGACGATCCCGACTACCATCGCACGGCGCGTACCTATGCTGGCGCGTTGATTTTTACTACACATCCCACCAACTCGCTGTCATTGACCGCTGACTATCAGGGGCTGGCGACGGGACGTAACTTCATCAATGGTCCTTTGGGGGCGGGCTATCAGCCTTATGGTGGCACTGAGTTCCTGAACTATGACGGCTTAACCAATACAGTCAGCGGGCGTTTTGACTGGCAACTTGGAAAATACCAGTCTATCGACGCTGGCTACGAGTTCGAGAACGAGCACTCCTACAATGGCGACACGGAGCCTGATCCTACAGCAAGCTTTGCAACGACTGTTACGGAAAGAAACCAGGCTTTCTTTATCCAAGACCAAGTGCATCTGCTGGATGGACGTTTGCAACTGGCCGGTTCCTATCGCTTTCAGGCCTTCAATCTGGATACGCCTACGTTTTTGCCGGCTACCGGCAATCCGTACAGCGGAATCCCGGTAAGCTCTCCACCGAACGCGAATACGGGAGATGTCTCGGCTGCCTACATCTTTCGGGAATCTGGCACAAAGCTGCGCGCTCATGCTGGCACAGGCTATCGCGCGCCCTCACTTTACGAGCGTTTCGGTGCCGGTTTCTATGTCGGTTACACAGCCTACGGCGATCCCAACCTGAAACCAGAGCGGACCAAGGCCATTGATGGAGGTATCGACCAGACCTTTTGGAATCGCCGCGCCGAAGCTTCCGCGACCTACTTTTACACCCGCCTCAATGAAGTCATCCTCTTTGATAATTTCCTTGATCCAACCACAGACCCTCTAGGCCGCTATTACGGCTACGCAAACACTAAGGGCGGCATTGCGCGTGGCGTTGAGGCCAGTTTTGCAATCAGCCCAGTCCGCAAACTCAATGTTCGCACGGCTTATACATTTACGAATGCCCGCGAAACCGACCCGCAGAGTCCCGGTATCTATCAGACTTTTATCATTCCCGATCACCAGTTCTCCCTGCTGGCGACTGGCAACCTGACGCCCAACCTGTCGGTAGTCTTCGGCACCGTGCTTTCAAGCAATTACCTGGCTCCGGCTTACAACTCGTTGACCTTTGCAAGCCAGGTTTTTCGCTTCGATGGCTTCCGCAGGGGCCAGTTTGGTGCGAGTTACCGGAAGCCGCTTGGCGAATCTCATGCCATGCGGTTCTTCGCTAATGTGAACAATGCTTTCAACCAGTCGTACTACGAAAGCGGCTACCGTACGCCCGACGCAACTGCGATGAGCGGCATGCAGTTTGAGTTCTGACACAGGTCCGCACTTGCGGATTTTCCCCTTGCTGCGGTGACTTCCGTTGCAAGGGGGAATCTCTTTACATAACTATTTCAACACTAAGGGATTAATGCGTGCGGTAGGCGAGGATGTTGGACTGCGAGGCGCTGCCAGCTATGTTGCTGGCGTCAAGCAGGAGCTCGAAGGATGGCAGTGTGCCGTTGGGGCGGCGAATGCTGCGCAGGAATGGCGCGAGGCGGGTGTCATCATTCACGAAATCCCAGGCGCACTCGGTGCCGGCCATGGTGGAGCCTTCCATCAGAAGAACATGCCCATTGCCTGACAGGTTGGGCAGCCAGGCAACAACTGAGTAGACGCGGTGTTGTGGGTCCGTGCTAATGCTGTCCCATTGTTTGGGCTCGTTGGCACGTGGCGCACGGTTGAGGACAGACATCTTGTGCCGGGCGCGATCGTAATAGAAGGTAAAGTTCATGCCGCGCTCTACGAGGGTGATCCAGGGATCTGCCTCAGCGGCTCCGACAAGGACAAGAGTTCCCTGTTTCAGATCATTTGGACGCAACTCGCGTGGGTAACGAACCTCGAGAGTTGCTCCGTGGTCGTGTGCGATGTGGCCGAGATCTGCTGCCACGTCAAGATCAACTATCGAGGTGTAGCGCCGCGACGCAATGTTGGTTGCGGAAGCATCGTCTTTGCCTACGGCTGGGTGGAAGTCGCGATAGGCTCCGCTGACGTACTCGTCGAGGGTGAGGTTTTGGCCCTTCATTCCCTGATAGATGACGAGGCTGCTATCGCCGGGGACAAGCAGCGTGGTTTGTCCGGGAACGAAAAGTTGAGACCAGATGGGGTGGTCGGGAGGCGACGGGAGTAAGGGCTGGGCGTGATTGGTCCGTGTCCATATAGTAATAAGGACCGCTGCCAGAAACGCGCAACCGGCGACGCTCCATGCAAAGGCCAGGCTGCGTAGTAAATTAGGACGCGATTTGGCTGGCTCTGGAGATGCAGGCAGAGATGCGAGCTGTGGTTCCACAGTCTGCGATGCCGTGGCTGAATCTGATTCCTGATGCGGCTCGAAGATGGGCGCGTAGAAGCCGCGTGGAATGGTGATGCGGACGGACTCGGCGGCGCCTTCCCCGCTGAAATAGAGATTGAGCCGGGTGCGCAGGCGGCTAGCCTGCGTGCGGACGATGCCGTCGGCCATGGTGTCGTAATCTCGCGAACGGCCGAAGACGGCTTCCCCTATACGCTGCTCATTGAGTTCATCGGCGCGGCCGGCGAAGGTCATGTCGCAAAGATAAGCAAGCAGGCCGGAGAGCCGCTTGCTTTGCGAAAAGGCCTCGGATGCGAGCACACGATCAAGGAGAGCGCGCTGAGCCTGAATAATGCGCGGACTCGAAGACGCTGACTGCTTCAACTCGGCTGAGATCATGGCGGCGGTTCAGGGGTTGCTCAGATTCAGTAAATCACACCTTTATGAACGTGACATGAATGGGCGTGTAACGCGGCTTTCACTGTATCTGATACATGCAAGGCGCGGCACTGCGCATGAATCAAGCAGATGACGGGTGTATCGGGACTGTAACTGTGAATTCGCTTGGCGGGCCACTGTGAGGTTGGTATCTGTTGCACATACTCAAACGTTTGCCCGCGAATGCACCATGCAAAACATGGGCGTGTGACAGCAAGGGCATTCTTTTTATCTTCGGCGCGCTTCCTTGGCGCGCTCTTAACTTATTGAGAACTAAGAAAAATTTGAAGGAGGACGCATGAAACGCAGGCTCGTAACCTTGCTCTTGCTGCTCTTACTCGGAGGCGCTACAGAGGCACTACACGCCCAGGCTAACGCCGTGGACGCCGCAGTGAATGGCTACGTTTTTGATCCATCGAAGAATGTGATCGCAAGTGCACACGCGGTACTGACCAATGTGACGACCAACATTTCCCAGGAAGTGGTTGCGAACAGCGACGGTTACTATCGCTTCCCTCTTGTGCCGGTGGGAACGTATCGGCTTTCGATCAGCGCATCGGGATTTCAGACGGTGACGCAAGAGAAGCTGGTGCTGAGCGTGGGCCAGGAGGCTCGCATTGACTTGGCGCTGCCGGTGGGCAACACGGTGGACTCGGTGAAGGTGGAAGCCAGCGACACGATTGTCGATACCGGTAGCTCGACTGTTGGCGCGGTGCTGGACAAGCAGCAGATTGAAAACCTTCCGATTGCTTCACGCCAGATTTATAACTATCTTTTGTTGGCTCCGGGCGTGATCGGTATGCCGACGAGCACATTTTCCACAACGCAGTTTACCTTTGCCGGCAACGAGCGTTCGCAGTGGAATATTGACGGACTGGATGACACGCAGCATGGTGGCGGTCGCCAGATTCGCCTCATTATTGTTACGCCGGAATCTGTGGCACAGACGCAGACATTGTCTTCAGGTTATTCGGCGGAGTTTGGCCGTGCGGCTGGCGGGCAGATTAACGTGATTTTGAAGTCGGGTACCAATGAGTTTCATGGCTCGGCGATTGGACAGTGGCGTCCGACGGATTTGCAGGCGATTCCTACGTTGCTGACGACTCAGCCGGACCGGAGTTGGGATGACGAAGCCTTCACGCTGGGCGGACCGATTCTGCGTAACAAGCTCTTCTTCTTCGGGCAGTATGAGAACAATCCTTACACCCTGCCGAATGCCATTACGGTTACGTCAGCTAACGCGGCGCTGCTTGGATTGCCGAGCGACCAGATTGGTGCATCGCCCTTTGGCGAAACCTATCGCACGCTGGTTGGCAAGGTGGACTATCAACTGAATGCAAAGAACAGCGGCTTTGTGCAGTTTGTGCGCTTTACCAATCATCAGCCATACAGCGCAAGCGGTTTGACGACTCAGCAACGCGGGCTGAACTATGAGGATCATCAGAATGGCGGCGGCGTTCAGTTCGCTACTGTGTTTACGCCGACGCTGCTGAACGAGTTGCGCTTTGGAACGATTCAGCGCGATACGGGCAATCATCCGCAGGACTGCACGGGCGCAGCGGGAAGCGTGTATATCAACATTACCAGCGTGGCCAACATTGGATGCAGTGCGCTGGCAGCGACGGCAACTACGGAGCGCAGCACTACGGTAGTGGACAACATTACCTGGACACGTGGACGGCATACGATCAAGTTTGGCGGTGAGTTTGACCACGAACTCTTTGCGAATGCTTCAGGCATTGCGCCGACATTTACCTTCAACGGACTTCCTGCGTCTGGTGATAACCCCGCAGTGAGTTCGCTGCAGGACTACCTTTGCACAGTTCAGGGAAAGATCAATCCGGAGACTGGCAAACCGTATACCTATGCAACGCTGGTTGCGTATGGCGGCACGCCGCAGATTCGCATTGGCTTTAACTTCATCAATGGCTTCGTGCAGGACGAGATTCGATTCAATCAACATCTCGATATCAACATTGGAGCGCGTTACGAGGCGATTCTCTTCCCTGAATTTGACTCGCAGGCTCCGTATATCAACTCACGCAGCACCAACAACGATTACACGGACATTGCACCGCGCTTTGCGATTACTTATTCGCCGGGCAACAAAGGAATGACGGTGGTGCATGCTGGGTTTGGCCTGTACTATGACATTCCAGGTCTGGGAACGTTTTACAACGCTGGCCAGGTGAATGGACATCGCTTGTTGCAGTATGACGTGCAAGGAACAGATGCGGATGCTCCAGTATTTCCGAATGTGCCGCAGTTCAGCGGTGCGTCGCACCTGGTTGCGCCAAGCATCACGGCTTTTGACCAGAACTTCCATAACACGTACCAGGAGCAGGCGAACCTGCAAGTGGAGCAGGTGCTGAACTCGCACACCAAACTTGTGGTGGGCTATCAGTTTGCTGCGCTGCGCCACGGGCTTTACTATGCGGATGTAAACCTGACCGCGACGGGCAACACTCTGGCCGATGGCCGTCCTACCTATGAAGGAACGAGTAAGCGCCCCAATGCAAGCTACGGCGCGATCAATACGCTGCATACAGGTACAACAACGAACTTCAACGGCGGATTTATCTCGCTGCAGCGGCAAGTATCACGCGGACTGGAGTTGACTGCAAACTACGAGTACTCGCATGCGCTTGATACCAACATAGGTGAAGGCGGCAGCATCAGCGATCCTTCCAATATCAATCGCGATTACGGCAATGCAGACAGCGATATCCGCCACAACTTTACCTTCCAGGGAATTTATACGACAAAGTTCTCTCAGCCTTTGCGCTGGCTGAGCGGCTTTGAGTTCTCCTCGATGGCCTATCTGAACTCCGGATTCCCTATTAACCAGGTGGCCGGCGTTGACCTAAATAACGACGGCGTAAACAATGACCGTCCGCTCTTTGTGGGACGCAACACGCTACGTGGACGCGGGCTAAAAGAAGTAGATGCACAGGCGAAACGCTACTTCCACATTGGCGAGCGCGTGAATATTGCCGGATTCATGCAGATTGAAAATGTGTTCAACACAAACAACCTGAATTGCAACACGACATCGGGCTGCTCCGGTGCAGTAATTAACGCGGTGAACTCAAGCGCATTTTTGACTGAAACTTCAGCTCGGACTTCCCGCAATATCCAGATCGGCGCGAGCATTAAGTTCTAGTCTGCGCGTTGATGTTCATCCAATCGATAACATAAACAAGAACAGGGGCAGAGATTGCGCTCGCATTGCCCTGCCCCTGTCACATAAACCTTCTGAGGACTATTTGGATGCGGCCTTCTCTTTTGCTGCGTATAGCTACAACGATGGTCACGGCTGCCGTGGCTCTGCCGGTGCTGGCACAGTCTCATGCTTCACTGCTTCGCATGTCGAAGCCGATTGTTGACAAAGATTTTTATCTCTTTTCCGCGCTGGAACGTGATGGAAATGCGCAGAAGTCACTAGCTAGTGATGAAGAGCTTGCCAGGGTGACAGCGGCACGTCGTTCTGTGATTGCAAACTCTGCCTATAGCTGCAAACAGGATGTGGCCTGCCAGCTACGCGAAGTGGAGTGGACAGAGGAAGAGATACTTACGATCTCTCTTGAGCTGCGCAAACTTGGCAACAGCGATGCAGCAGTCAAGGCGCTGGTCGAACATGACCTGCGGCCCAGCCATGCCTACATCCTGCTTGAAAAGCTCGATGATGGTGAATTGCTGGCACGCGCATGGGAGATTTGCGCGCGAGGCGTGAATCACGTCATCGAGGTATATGGAGAGGGAGCACCGCCTCGCTACCCGCTGATTGATTCTATTTCCATTGACACGAAATCAGAGGATGTGAAGCAGAAGGTCTCTGCACTGACAGCCATTGAAGCGGCTCCAGATGCCGCATCACTGGCGTTCTACGCAACTCCGCTCAACACTGCGCTGGCACTCCTTGAATTGAATCATCGCGATGAGGCGGGACGGCACGAGCCAATGGAAGACGGCGTGAATAAAGCTGCGTTTACAGCAGTCGCGTCAACGAAATGGAACAGCCATCCCTTCACGGTAATTGTTGTGCCGGGAGCTGGGCCGTCTGATCCGCAGACTGCTCTTTCTGAGATTGGGCATAGGCTCTGTGCGCTGGCGGCTGAGGCATATCGTGCAGGCAAGGCGC
This sequence comes from Occallatibacter sp. FHG110214_02, assembly GCF_059115385.1. Taxonomy (NCBI): domain Bacteria; kingdom Pseudomonadati; phylum Acidobacteriota; class Terriglobia; order Terriglobales; family Acidobacteriaceae; genus Occallatibacter; species Occallatibacter sp. FHG110214_02. The sequence goes on from NZ_JBZYWK010000021.1 coordinate 33,897, forward strand.
CTTTTATCCTGGTTTCGGGTGGGTATGTTCATCCATCGCAGACGCGATTCTCGGAGGCGATTGAGATGAAGCGTGCGCTGATGGAGGAATTTCATATCCCTGAATCGGCAATTATTGCTGATCCGCATGCACGGCATACGACAACCAACCTGCGCAATGCTTCGCGGCTTATCTTTCGGTATGGAATTCCCACGGACAGGCCTGCTCTTGTGGTCCATGTGTCGCCTAGTTCTATCACTTATATAAGCGGGCCACAGTTGGCGGAACGGTGTGTGCGTGAGTTGGGATATGTCCCTTACCGCATGCTTGATCACAAAACGGAACATGAAGCCGCATTTTTGCCGCTCATTGAGTCGCTTGAAGAAGATCCTATCGAGCCGCTTGATCCGTAAATTGCAGCAGACTGTTTTTCAACCACAAAAAAGGACGACTATGCGACGTCAGAATCCCTTGACTATCCTTCTGGCTCTGATTGCTATGCCGCTTTCGGCTCACGCATGGGGCAATCGCGCTCACTCCGTGATTGACCATACAGCCGTAGACACACTGCCGGAGGATGGCCCGGTTTTCTTAAAGAAGTACGTAGGCTATATTGCCGGATCTGCCAGCATTCCTGATACTTGGCGAGTTGCCAGCGAACCATTTTCCAAGATTGAGGAAGACCCGAATCACGGTTGGTTCCGTGAGCAGTTCGCTTTTCTTAAAACAATCCCGCGTTCCCGCTACGAGTTTGTGATTGCGCTCTATCGTGAGAATCAACGGATTTCGAAAAGCAATCCCGAAAACGCGAAGCGAATGAATGTTCGCTGGACGGGAACACTTCCCTATGCGTCGGCGGAAGTCTACGGACACTTGGTAGCAGATATGCGGTTATTGAGGGTACAGCCAGCGGAGAGTCCACAGCGAGCTTATCTCGAACAGACGTGTGCGTTTTATGTTGCATGGCTTGGGCACTACATCGGCGATGGTGCGCAGCCATTGCACGACACCATTCATCACGATGGTTGGCAGGGGCCAGATCCCAAAGACTACACGCGTGATCCGAGAATCCACGGGAGATTGGAATCGCAATATGTTGATGCGATTGCACTGGCTGAGCAGGATATTACTGCACGGATTGGCAAGCCGGGGCATCTGGATGGAGATGTTTTTGATTTGATCCTGGTGCATCTGGATGAAGCGGGCAGCTATGTGGAGGATATCTATAAGTTGGACAAGCGCGGAGCGTTTGCCGACCCGAAAGATAAAGAAGCACGCGAAATGGTTTATGCTCGCACCGCAGCGGGAGCGCGCATGTTGCGTGACCTTGTGTATCGAGCATGGCTGGAGAGCGCATTGCCGGTGAAGCGTCCGCAAGGTCCGGTGCCAATTGACCCGGCTAACCCGCTCTACAATTCTGAAACGGGATCAGCGCCAGCATCGGAGTCGCCAACTGTGCATCAGTAAATGCACTTAAGTTTTCATTAAGCGATGTAGTCAGTAACGAAGTCCGAGTTTCATTGGGAAATCATCTTCTCCTTCTTCCAACTCGACCTGACTGCAATGAAGCCGGATGACGTCTATGTTTGCCTTGCGAAACCACAGATGCAAAACGACCAATGCGGCCACAGAGATGCTAGCGTGTGACCATGCCATTTCGATCCAGTGCACGCCTGCCAGGGATATCCACATGACCGCTGGAAAAAATGTGAAGTAACGCAACAGGCTAAATGCAAGATCGCCCTGTCCTGTCTGCTGGGCGGATACGCCTGTGAACGGTACAGTGGTGACTTGCAGGAAGAAGGCATCAGTCAGCACTATAACGGCTATTAGCGCGACAAGTAATTGGGCAATGCTTGATTGCAGGCCATGCAACTCCGGCGGGGCGACTAAGCGCAGCAGTAGGACCGTGAGGATGGTGACTATTGCGCTGCAGAGCGCGACCCATGTTTTCTCTGCGTGTAGTTGCTCTAATAGGGCTTCAAACTGCGGTGGACTGCCATGCAGGACGCGCCATATCCAGCCGCCGCGCTGATTACCAGATGAGACAAAGGCTGTTCGCAGGCCTGCAATTGTCCAGAAAGCTACAATGCCGATGGATGTTCGGACTCCATCTGCTGAGATTTCATAACTGAGATGTCCATGCACTGCGGTAAGACGTAAAACTGTTGCGGTAACTACGGCCAAGCCTACTCCACCATACAACACAAGATAGATTCTGTAACGCGGCACGCGCTGAATGGTTTGTCCGATGAAATGGAATACGGCTCGCTGTATAGGATTGCGCACGAGTGATATATGCGTCAACAATCGAAGCGGAGTGAACAGGCTTCTGTTTGCAGAGCGCTTATTTGATCCCTCGATCAGTTGCTGTACGCGACGCATGTACGCTAACGGATATGCAGCTATCGCTAATACGGCTGTGGTAAATGTGGCGAAGCAGCCAATCTTTGCGAGGGTTCCATAGATAGGGAGTGCGGATGAGCCTTCGAGGAGCCATTGGTCGATTCCAAGGAACCAGTATGGCGGAAAGCCAAGTGCTAGTGGGCCAGGAGATTGCAGGAGCGTAGGAGTCACACCGGACAGAACTGGGAATAACAGTAGGAGGACTACAAAGGTTGTGACTGCAATACCCTGCACTGCGAGTGAAATCTGGCGAAACATTCGTTCGCCGAGCACAGCAATCAGTATGCCCTCTATGGCAAGAATAAAAGTTGCCGAGAAGAAGCCGCCCATGGCGACTGCAGCACAATGACCGGCAAGAAAGAGAATAACATTTGGTGGATCGGTAGCTACTACGAGCAGTGGTGGTGCAAGAATGTTTGCAACCAGTAGAAAGCCGAAGACAAGCGCTGAGATGGATGCGATACGTGCGAAGAAGATTCTGACACGGGATATCGGCAGCGTTTCAAGCACGAAGATATCCAGCAGGTCGGGGAAAAATAAATCCCATTCATACACCGTGGCCAGTCCCATGGCTACGAAAGAAAGCATCACGAAAAAGAAATGATGATTTACCTGAAGCCAGTATGGCGGCGGTCCCATGCGTGTGCTTCCAGGGGGCCATCCGCGAAATGGGTGATACGTAGGCCACAGATAGATGGCTACCACAAATCCAGGCAAACCAGCAGCACATGCTATCTGTATAAGACGCGCCTTTGCGTCCCCATCCGGCGATGCCGTTTCATGATTGAAAAAGCGCTCCAGAAAATGCCGCATTAGCAACGAGAATTGGCTATGCTCCGGCGCACGGACAGGTCCCATTGCAGCTTGCACATTAAGCGACATGACCTGTGGTTCAGAAGAGCGCTCGAAGAGGCGTTGGAAGGATTCAGGCATGGTTGATCTCCATGACCTCCACAATCTGACGGGCAATAGAGCGCGTGTCCTGCTGCTCGACGAGTTGAGCGAATACGCTTTCCAGATTTGGCAGGTTCATTAAGGTGGCGAGTTCGGATGGTGGAGCGTCGGCCAACACCTTGCCTTTTGCAATTACGATGACGCGGTTGCAGACTTGCTCTACAACTTCAAGTACATGCGAGATGTAGAGCACCGCTTTTCCTTGTTCTGCGAGTATTTCCAGCAAGTCCTTAAAGAGTCTTGCCGATGCCACATCGAGTCCGGATAAGGGTTCATCGAAGATGAGAAGTTTTGGATCATGCAATAGAGCTGCGGCGATTAAAACTCTCTGCCGCATGCCTTTTGAATAAGAAGAGATTGGCGAGTGACGCCATGATTCCAACTGCAGAAGTTGCAGCAAGCCTGTGGCTTTTGTTTCGATGAGAGCTTCATGCATTCCGCGAAGACGACCGACGAGTTGTAGGTATTCAAGCCCGGAAAGGTATGAGTAAAGATGCGCTTCTTCCGGCACATAACCGAGTGTGCTTCTGTACGCAACCATGTTCTCGCCAATGTCTTTATCCTCAAAGAGCACATGCCCGTCATTGGCACGCAGCATGCCAGTAACAATTTTCACCGTGGTGGACTTCCCTGCTCCATTGGGGCCTAGAAAACCTACAATCTCGCCAGGCTTGAGTTGAAAGCTTACATCTTCAACGGCTGGGATTCCGCGAAAGCTTCGATATAGATGTTGCGCTTCTAACATGACATCCTCCAAGGGTGGGTTCTCTGATACCCTATGTAGTATTCAGCATAATCAGAAAATTTCTATTGTCAAGTAGATTGCTACATAGGTACAATTCCGACCATGGCAGGAGAACCGAAACTTTCGCACACTTCCGCGATGATCCTGCAAGCTATTCATGCAGGATTTGTCTACGGATTCAGCATTATGGAAGTGACCGGACTACCCAGCGGAACGGTCTATCCGGCGATGCGCCGCCTGGAGCGTGATGATCTGATTCGATCGCAATGGGAGCGTCAGTCTATTGCGGACAACGAGCAGCGGCCGCCGCGCAAATATTACAAGCTTACCGTGGCTGGTAAAACTGCTCTGGAGTCTTCACGCAAACGCTATCCGTTACTCGAACGCCTCTTCCCTTCTGTGAAGGAGGTGAAATCGCTATGAGCCTGCCGCTGAATGCTTTCTTGCACATGCTTCATCTCATCCTGCTGCGTACGGCATCGCTGCTTGTGCCTGTATATCAACGTGCGGATTGGATGCTGGAGTGGCGTACGGAACTGCATTATGTATGCGAGTCTCTTATTTTTCTCGATAAATTTTCATGGCATATCCAGCATGAGATTCTTGCATTCTGTCTCGGTTCTTTTCAGGATGCAATGTGTCTTCGCAGACAGGCATGGGAGGCGGACACGAAAGTTGTTCGCGTTCACAATTCGGCGATGCAATGCCTGCTGTGTCTTTCTACCGTGCTTGCTCTCTGTGCGATTCTTTCCAGACTGCTTCCCGGCATCCAGGCAGAGTATGACACGGTACGTCATCCGCTGCGCTCCAATCTGATACTCATCCAGGGTGCCGATTCCAATAATAACGGCAGTGCCGCAGTCTCTTTTGTGCAGTTTCAGGATTGGAAGGCGAACAGGCAACGATTCTTCGATGGACTTGCCTTCTATCACATTGCTACCGAGATGGTATCTATTTCTGATGAGCGTAGCGCCAGGCTCAAAGTCGCTGTCGCAAGCCCTAATGCAATTTCTCTTCTCGGCCTCCCGGTTAAGATTGCAGATCGGACATCGAACGAGTTAATGGAAGATGCGCAAGCGGCTCCGCAGGTCATTCTCAGCTATGAGACCTGGACTCACAGCTTCGGCTCCAATCCGCATATTGCCGGAAGGTTCTTGAAGATAGGAAGGCAGTTCGCACGCATTGCAGGCGTGCTTCCCTGTGGTTCATGGAGTATGCCTACGAACCCTGATCTGTGGCTGCTTACACCTAATTCTCGAATTGCATCCACAGTCAGGAAGAGTCCCGGATACGTCCTTGCGCATCTGACACCTCTTGGACAGGATTCCATGTATTCAGACACGATTTCTATTACTGTTCGAGGTGCTAGCGGCAATGATCCTTCGATCTTCGGCATCTTATGCAAAGACCGTTCCGAAGGCCCGTGGCGGATTTACCTCTTCGCATTTGCACTTGCTGTTCTGGCCCTGCCTGCAGTCACTTCGGTTTTGATGAGCGAATCAAATTTCAGCTCGCATCATCCTTCTCGAAAACAGAACCTGAACCGATGGTTGTTTCTGGTTGCAAAACTTGTTCTTATCTCGGTGATTGCGTACTTTGCATCGCTCGATATCGCCTACTGGAACTCTGACGCCTATTCCGAGACGGCAGAACTTATCCAGTTTTCTGCAGACTTCTCGATATGCCTCTTAGGTTTGCGATGGGCACTGATAGACCAGGGAAGCCGTTGCCCGGTTTGCCTGCGGCGCGTTACGCATCCTGCACGAGTGGGGCTTGTCTCGCAGACATTTTTAGGCTGGAACGGTACGGAAATGATGTGTGTTGGAGGACATGCGCTGTTGCATGTTCCCTCTTTGCCAACAAGCTGGTTTGGCGCGCAACGCTGGCTCTATCTTGATACCTCTTGGGAGTTCCTGTTCGCTGATCTTCTCTCTTAATGCCTGTACTCAGGGGCCAGGGTAAGTTTCGTTCGTAAGCAGCACAGAAATTGGTGATGCAGCTCTTTCCGGATTCAAAAAATTGCAAAAAAACCTGGGAACATTTGCAACAATCTGCCCGTATGTACGTCCTTAGGAGAGACTTGCCAGTTTTCCCGAGCACATTTTCAACCGTCCGGCTCATAGGAATTGTCTGCCACTGCCGGAGAAAGAAGACCACTTCCATGAAGATGAGTCATGGCTTATTCCAACGCGGCATGTGTGCAAAACTTCTGGCGGTTCTTGTTCTATCAGCAGGCAGTGTGTTTGGTCAGGCGCCGGCCACTCCCGCTGCAACAGCACAGGCATCTTCTCCGCGTGACATTACCGGAACATGGCAAGGGACATTGCATATTGTTCAAGCCAATCGTGACTTACGACTGGTCTGCAAAATAACTAAGGACGACAAAGGAGAACTCAAGCTGGTTAACTACAGCATTGACCAGGGCGGGCAAGCGATGGTGGCCAACAAGACTACGTTTACTGATGGTGTGTTGAAGTTCTCCATTGATTTTCTGCACGCCAGCTATGAAGGCAAAATGTCGCCTGACGGCAAGACAATCGCAGGCACCTTTACGCAGGGCAATCCCCTTCCCCTTAACTTTGACCGCGCCACGCAAGACACGGCATGGGCAATTCCAGAGCCGCCAAAAGCAATGCCAGCGGATGCCAATCCGGGCTTCGATGTGGCAACGATTAAGCCCAGCCAACCTAACAGGCCTGGCAAAGGTTTCGGTTTTCGCGGACGTCATTTTATGACGATGAATACCAACGTCAATGACCTCATTGCTTTTGCCTATGGACTACACGCGAAACAGATTATTGGCGCGCCTGATTGGTTTGGGAATGATTTGTTTGATATTGATGGCGTGCCTGACGTGGAGGGCGAGCCTAATCTTAAGCAGATGGGATTGATGGTGCAGAAGCTGCTTACGGAACGCTTCAAGCTTACTTTCCATCATGATAAGCGCGAGCTTTCCGTCTACATTCTGACTGTCGCCGGCGGCGGGCCAAAGATGAACAAGACGACTGCAGCAGCGAATGATCCTACGCAGGGCTTTGGCTTTCGCGCGCTTGGTGACCTGTCCGTGCGCAACATGACAATGGCTGATTTTGCATCATGGATGCAGTCTGGCGTGATGGACAAACCTGTGGTTGACCAGACCGGATTAACGGATAAGTATGACTTCAATCTCAAATGGACACCGGACGAGTCACAGTTTGCGCAGTTTCGTGGCACCGGCATAGTTGTGCCGCAAGCCAAGGATGATCTGAACGCACCGCCAAGCCTCTACACGGCCATTCAGGAGCAAATAGGTATTAAAATCACGCCCGGTAAGGCCCAGGATGATGTGATTGTGATCGATCATGTCGAAAAGCCATCCGCAAACTGAGACAGGATAAAAATCCACGAGTGAGAGTAGTATGGAAACCACATATCACACAAATCGTCTGCGCATGTTCATCACTGCGTTTTGCATGACGGGATTGTTTGGTTATGTTGTGTGCCTACATCCGCAAACATCTTCTGCTCAGAATTCTGCTTCCACGCCAGCCTTTGAAGTAGCCACCATAAGACCGGGGAAACCTTCCACGCGAGGCAGCGGTGTATTCATTGACGGGCGCCGCTTCGAGGGTGTCGATACAAAACTGACTAATCTCATCGCGTTTGCTTACGGAGTGCATTTTAAACAGATTGTTGGTGCGCCTGAGTGGATTGATAAAAACGAATATGACATTACGGCCGTTACGGATGGAGACACGCAACCAACAATAGAACAGTGGAAGAGCATGGTGCGTAAACTGCTTGTGGATCGTTTCGCATTCAGCTTCCACCGCGACACCAGAATCTTATCCGTATACCTGCTCACCACAAGTCGCAGCGGTCTGAAACTAACGAAGACTACACAAGATCCAAATGCTCTGCCGATGGTTTATTTTCCCGGCCAATGGGGAAAACTTGTGGCTCGAAATGCAGGCATGCGAGACTTTGCTGCGCAAATTCAGGCTACTGTACTCGACCGTCCTGTTGTAGACCGGACCGGACTTACTGAGAGATATGATTTCACCTTGTCCTGGACGCCGGATGAATCTGAATTTTCGCGGATGAACGAACGCATTCCAACTTCTGCCGATACGGCAAATGCGCCACCTCCATTGTTTACTGCAGTGCAAGAACAATTAGGCCTGAAGTTTGAAGCAGCAAATGCACAAACAGATGTAATGGTGGTCGATTACCTGGAACAACCTTCAGCAAACTGAGTTCAACAATTCCTGACAAGGCACACGCCTATGAAACGATGGCTCGCCAAATCATTGCTCGTCGCAGCGCTTGCAGGCTTATGCGGTGCCAGATCGGCCATTGCGTCGGAATATTACGGACAGGTCGCATTCAATGGCTTACCTGCTCCGGGCGCAACAGTTACAGCGACACAAGGCGAGAAGCACTTTACGGTTCTTTCCGATGAGCGTGGCTTCTATCGCTTTGAGAACTTGCCGGATGGTGTATGGAAGCTCGAAATATCACTGCCGGGGTTCGAGAGCATTCATTCGGAAGTGACGATTTCTTCACAGGTAACTCCTGGAAAGTTTGAACTCGCCATGCTGCCGATGGAGCAGTTAAAAAAGATGGCGACGGAAATAAAACCGGCGAGTGCACCGCTGCCTGTTGTGCAGGCTGTGGCGCCCAAGAAGCCGGACGCACAGGCGGCCAATACTCCGGCTGAAATTCCCAAGCCCGCTGACGATCAGAATCAACAGAGCAATGACGGATTTCTAGTAAATGGCAGTGTGAACAATGCCGCTACTTCGCAGTATTCCTTGGATCGGGCATTTGGTAATCGCCGTGCGAACTCAAAGAGCCTTTATAACGGCGGCGTGGCTGTAATTCTGGATAATTCCGCTCTGGATGCAAAGCAGTATTCGCTTAGCGGATTCGACACTCCGAAGCCTGATTATGACCGCATCACTGCTGGTTTTACGATTGGAGGACCATTGCGGATTCCGCGTCTGATGCCACGTGGGCCTACTATGTTTTTGGCTTATCAGTGGACACGCAATCATACGGCTGCAACGGATGCGGCGCTAGTGCCAACGGAGGCTGAGCGCGAAGGTAACCTGCAGAATGCTGCGGGACAGCCTTCCACTATCATTGATCCTGCGACGGGTCAGCCGTATCCAGATAGCGTGGTTCCAGTCAATGTGCAGGCTGCAGCATTGTTGAAGCTCTACCCTTTGCCGAATATCTCCGGCAATCCTCTTTATAACTACCAGGTACCTGTGCTGAACAGCAGCCATCAGGATGTGGTGCAGTTACGATTAGACAAAACGCTTGGCCGCCGTGACCAGGTGTATGGGAACTTCAATCTCCAGAGCACGCGTGCGGCAAGCGAAAGCCTCTTTCATTTTGTGGATACCACCGATACGCTTGGCTTGAATACGAATATCAATTGGTCGCATCGCTTTAATGGCAATATATTTTTCTATGCTACTTATCGCTTTAGCCGGGAGAGAACGCTGGTACGGCCTCAGTTTGAGCATCAACAGAATATTGAAGCAGATGCAGGCATAGGAGGCGTTAATACCGATCCTGAAAACTGGGGGCCTCCTGCGTTGAATTTTACAAGCGGCATCTTTCCGCTCAGCGACGCACAGAGCGCGTTTAATCGTACTCGCACGGATGGTTTCTCTGCATCAGCGGGCATTTACCGAGGTCACCATAACATTACGGTTGGCGCTGATCTTCGCAAGCAACAGTACAACGAGCTCTTTCAGCAGGACCCGCGCGGCACATTTACTTTTACTGGTACAGCTACAGGATCGGACCTGGCTGATTTCCTCATAGGTGTTCCTGATGCAAGCTCCATCGCATACGGCAATGCGGATAAATATCTGCGTCAGACTGTCTATGATGCTTATGCAACGGACGATTGGCGGGTGCTTCCTTCCCTGAGCATTAATGCAGGATTGCGCTGGGAGTACGGTGCACCGATAACGGAACTATTTGGCAGGATTGTCAATCTCGATGTCTCGCGGGGTTTTCATGGCGCAGAGCCAGTGCTGGGTAGCAACCCGATTGGCCCGCTTACGGGAGAGCATTATCCTTCATCGCTAATTCGTCCTGACCGTTCGGGTATCGAGCCTCGTATAGGGATTTCATGGCGGCCTATTCCTGCCTCTACAGTGGTTATTCGTGCAGGCTATGGAATTTATCATGACACGACTGTGTATCTAACTCCTGTATTGCAGCTTGCACAGCAGGCCCCACTTTCGACAACCGTCAAAGTACAAAATGGCCCTGGCTGTGCACTGACACTTGCGAATGGTTTTCCGCAATGCGCCTCGACTACACCCAATACATTTGCCATGGATCCCAACTTTCGAGTTGGCTATGCGCAGACGTGGCGGCTTGCAGTGCAGCGTGATTTGCCCGGAGCCATGCAGGGAGTGCTGACCTATCTTGGAGTAAAAGGAACGCATGGAGTGCAGGAGTTTCTGCCAAACAGCTACCCTCTCGGTATAACCAATCCCTGTCCCAGTTGCCCATCGGGTTTTGTCTATGAGAGTTCCGGCGGTAATTCCACACGGCAGTCGTTGCAGGCACAGCTACGCCGCCGCTTGCGTGCAGGCTTTATGGCTTCCCTGCTCTATACCTATTCAAAATCGATTGATGATGATGCAATGCTTGGCGGGCAGGGGCATGGTACAAGCAACTCGCAAGAGGAGTCTTCTACATCGGCATCCACCGCTGCTTCTGCATTGCAATCAGCTCCGGCCATTGCGCAGAATTGGCTGAACCTCAGGGCCGAGCGTTCACTCTCCGCATTCGATCAGCGGCATCTTCTGAATGTGCAAGCACAGTACACCACGGGACAGGGGCTTGAAGGCGGTACGCTGCTTGGCGGCTGGCCTGGACGTTTGCTGAAGGAGTGGACGATCCTCACGCAAATCAATGTAGGCTCAGGCCTACCACTTACGCCTCTCTATTCTGCAGTCATTCCCGGCACGGGTTGGACAGGATCAATACGCCCATCGCTCACCGGGACACCAATTTATACATCAACAGGCAGCACGCATCTGAACGCTACAGCATACGCTGCTCCAACAGCAGGCGCATGGGGTACTGCGGGTAGAAATTCCATCACTGGACCAGATCAGTTTAGCCTCGATTGCGCAATGCAGCGAACCTTCCGTCCGCATGGGCGCTACTTTCTTGATGTGCGCCTCGACGCAACTAATCTGCTTAATCATGTTGTTTTTACTGGGTGGAATACGACCGTCGGCAACTTGACGGTCAGCAATCCGCAATTCGGCTTGCCTGTTTCTCCTAACTCTATGCGCAGTGTGCAAACCACCATACGGATGAGGTTCTGACCATGCGCAGATTGCTTGCTATCCTTCTTACTCTTGCATGCGCAACACTGGCCAGCGCACAACAGATTGGTCAGAATAAGCCCGCTGGTACAGAAGACAATTACACGCTTACGGTAAAGGTGCAGCTGGTTGTTGAAACCGTCAGCGTAAAGGACAAGCAAGGCAATCCGATTCGTGGTCTCACAGCGAAGGACTTTTCTGTTACGGAAGATGGTGCACCGCAAACAATCCGTTTTTGTGACTATCAGAGCCTTGCGGAGAATGCCAAGCCGCTTCCCGTTACAAAGTCCAGTGACGAGAATATCAAGATATATAAAAAGCTGAACCGCACGCAGATTACACCTGAGCACCCGGACAGCGAACATTACAAGAATCATCGCCTGCTTGCGCTCTATTTTGATATGTCGGCGATGCGTCCTGCCGATCAGCTTCGTGCTCTTCATGCCGCAGAGCAGTTCATCCGCACGCAGATGACTACGGTAGACCTTGTTTCAATCCTGCGCTATAACAGCGCATCTGTCGATATATTGCAGGACTTTACTGCGGACCGCGATCGTCTGCTCAGTGTTCTTGAGACCCTGGTTGTTGGTGAGGCTCAGGACTCCACCGAGAGTATAGATGATTCAAGCAGCGCAGACACAGGTGCAGCCTTTGGGCAGGATGATAGCGAGTTCAATATCTTCAATACTGATCGGCAGCTCTCGGCTCTTCAAACCGCTGCGAGGATGCTAGGTCAGATCAATGAGAAGAAATCTCTCATCTACTTTGCCGGTGGACTTCGCCTGAACGGTATTGATAATCAGGCGCAACTACATGCCACAGTGGATGCGGCTATTAAGGCCGGTGTTTCTTTCTGGCCTATCGATGCGCGCGGATTGGTTGCGGAAGCCCCTCTTGGTGATGCCACACAAGGTTCGGCAGGAAGCGCCAGCATCTATACAGGCGCTGCTGCCAATTCTGTTACGAATCAGTTCCAGGTTTCACAAGACACGCTTTATGCACTGGCAGGAGACACAGGCGGTAAAGCGCTGCTCGACTCCAATGATCTGGGCCGCGGCATTGTGCAGGCACAGGATGCCATTTCTGATTACTACGTGATTGGCTACTACACCACGAATGCCGAGCGTAACGGGAAATTCCGTCACGTGCGTATCTCTCTCGCACAGAATACAGAGGCTAAGCTCGATTACCGTCAAGGCTACTATGCTGATAAAGAGTTCAGTCACTTTACTGCTGTCGATAAGGAGCGTCAGCTTGAAGATGCGCTGATGCTCGACGATCCCATCACGGATCTCTCGCTTGCCGTGGAAATCGACCACTTCCAACTCAACCGCGCGGAGTATTTTGTTCCAATCGTGGTCAAAATTCCTGGACGGGAGTTGGCACTTGCCAAGCGTGGCGGCGCGGAACACACGCTCATCGATTTCGTTGGTGAAATCAAGGATATGGTCGGCGGTGTAACCGTCAGCAATGTGCGCGATAACGTGAACATCAAGCTTTCCGATGCAACCGCTGCGGAACTTGCTCACCGTCCCATCGAGTACGACACAGGATTTACACTTTTACCTGGCAAGTACATGATTAAGTTCCTCGCACGGGATGATGAAACGGGGCGTATCGGAACATATCAAACGACGTTTATTATTCCCAATCTCAATAAAGAAGAGAAGCGAGTTCCCATCAGCTCCGTTGTACTCAGCAGCCAACGCGTAGATGTTCATCAGGCCCTCTATGATGCAGCGAAGGCGAAAGAGCGTGAAAAAGAAGAGGCTGTGAATCCGCTGGTGCAGAATGGTAAGAAGCTTGTGCCCAGCGTAACTCGCGTCTTCAGTGCGAATCGTGAATTGTATGTCTACCTGCAGGCTTACAAACCGCCTGCAACTGCCGCTGCTCCTTCTACACCACCTGAGGCGCAACCGCTAATCGCTTTTGTGAGTCTATACTCTGGAGACACACAGGTCTTCCGCTCGACGCCAATTGCGGTTACTCCCAGCACCAGCACGCGCCTCGGCGTTACGCCACTCAGTTTCGACATTGCGCTTGCTTCTCTTACTCCTGGCCAGTACCAATGCCAGGTTACAGTGCTTGATCCAGCAACATCAAAAGCCAGCTTCTGGCGCGCGCCAATTGTGATTGCTCCATAAACTTCGTTCGTTATGTTGTGTTTTAGATTTTCTAAATTATTTCTTCCCTTCCCTTAGTCACGTTTTGCAGTTTGCTTGCACTACCTAGCAACAAGAGCAAAACTGGCAATCGTTGCCGGTGCTTTTCCTTCAGCCGCGGATATGCGGACAAAGGATATAACTCCGTGTGCTTTTCAACAGCAGGGGGAGCGGCTTGGCAGACTACACGGCCATCTATGCGGTTGGAAACTCGATTGCGCAGTTTCTACAGAACAGTTTCCCTCCCGCACTGAAGACGCAATTTCCCAGCGTCCAATTTCAGTTGGTTTCCAGTTCTCAAATAGCAGAAGAAGACACAACAGGCCTGGACCAGGTTGTGACAATTTTTCTGCACCGCATTACCTACGATGAGAACTTCCGGACAGCAACGCGAATACAAGATATACCCAATCGAAAAGCCGTTCTCTTTCTCAATCTTCATTATTTAGTTACTTACTGGGGAACGGACCCGCAAGCTGAGCAGACGATTCTTGGCTGGACGATGATGCAACTGCAAACGACGCCAATTCTGGACAACTCGATTCTGAGGCCGAGCACTATCTGGCACACCACGGAGAGCATTCAACTGGTGCCAGCTGACTTGAGTCTCGAAGATATTCTGCGCATATGGGATGCGTTGGGGCCCAAGTACCGCTTAAGTGTTGCTTATATTGCGCGGGTAGTACGCATTGATATGGACCAGACGCCTGAGACACCTGTAGTAGCTACCCGTTTCACCTTTGAAAAGGACGGAGTTACGCAATGAACGAGAACGTTGATCGTCGTGTGCTTGCGGGCTTCGTCTGTGTCGATGCAATCACGAATAGTTCGATTACTGCTCCGCTGACTGTAACGACAAATCAACTGGTGTTACGGCGTAATCGTCGTGGCGTGTTTGCCGTGATGGACGTGAAGGCGAACCCTGCATTATCAGCGCTTACGGATGAATTTATGGCTCCGGTTGCCAGCACAAGTTGGCCTGCGCCACAGAACTATGAGGTTACAATTCAGGACCCAACGCTGAAGTATCTTTCACGGCGCGTGACAATAGCCGCTCCGCAGCCATTGCCTGTTTCTTCACAGCCAGCATCTACAACGGGCGCGCCGACTACAACAGTGAACGTCAATGCTGCAACGATTGCGCCAGTAACTTCACCACAAAGTGTGACTCTTTATCCAACTCCGGCTACAACGCTGGCTCCTCACTGGGCAGTGGTGCGCACTGCAGTTGTAAGCAATGTAACAAAGCCACTGCCATGGGCTGTCGTGATCATTACAAGCGATGGCAGATCAATTGCTACCGGAGTGACCAACAACAATGGCGAGACTGTGCTGGCGGTGCCAGGCCTGGGCTTGAACTTAAGCTCAAGTAGTTCGGGCTCTGTGATTGAGGCAACAACTGCGGCCACGGTTACCGCATGGTATGACCCAGCAATATCCACCCAGCCGGATGGCTGGGTTTCCAATCCCGATGACATTCTGCAGCAGCTTGCGACGACGAATCCTCCGCTGAGCACGTCGCAAGGTATTCAGCTTGGACCAGGCCAGACGGTTTCCGTCGCCTTAACGATTCCCGTGTAAGTCAAGGAGGAGCAATGCCCGAGTATCTAACACCCGGTGTTTACGTTGAAGAAGTCAGCTTCCGTGCACCTTCAATTGAAGGCGTAGGAACCAGCACCGCCGGATTTGCTGGTGTGACCCTTACGGGACCAATCGGTGTAACTCCCGAACTGCTGACCAGCTTCGGTGACTATCAGAACATCTATGGCGGGTACAATCCTCTCACGCTTAGCGGCAATACATCTGACCCGCAGAACACGAACTACACGGCGATGGCGGTGAAGACGTTCTTTGATAACGGCGGGGCGCAGTTGTATGTTTCGCGTGTCTTTGCAGCAAATCCTGGCAAATCAGGAATTGCTACAAGCGGTACGTCATCCCCAACGAATGTAATAGTTTCCGCACGCTTTCCCGGAGCAGCCGGAAATCAGACAGTTTCCGTAAAGCTGAAGGCCGCGCGCACACAGAACGTATCCAGTTTGCCGCCAGGCTCGTTGTTGGTTTCCGCAGCGAATACTTCATCGCTTGCCGCGAGCATTAGCGCAACCGATACCCGCATCACGTTGAATACGCCGCTTCCAAACGGCACTCCAACGAGCGTGCGTATCGACACTGAGACGATGAACGTGACAGGCGCAGATGCAACGGGAACGATTCTTTCTGTCACTCGCGGAGGATCTCCTGTTGCTCATACTGCCGGAGCTGCAGTACTTGCGCCAGTTGGCGTGCTTTTCAAAAGCATGACGGCGACGGACACACAGCTCACAATTTCGTCTACGCCGGCACCTACTACAACTGCAGCACCAACCACTACAGCAGCGCCGACGACTACGCTAGCAGCCACTACGACGGTAGCACCAACCACTACAGCGGCTCCTGCAGCTTCCGCAGTTAGGCCCACTGGTGGCATCCCGGCAATTCTGCAGATTGATAACGAAATTCTAGTTGTGCAAAGCGTGGACCCGACGGGAACAGTGGTCACCGTAGCAGCGCGGACGGGTGGCATAGCACATTCGACGAATGCAGCGGTGTTTGCTCCTATTCAGTTCTATACCAATGGCATAACAGGAGCATTTGCGAATGGCGAGAACGATGAGAACAAGCTTCCTTCTGTAACGCCTTCAGGACTCTATGTGCTGACCATGCAGGTGACGGCGATTAACGCTGCGGGATCTCCTGCTGTGTATGACGGGCTTGGCTTTGATCCCGCACATCCGTACTACTTGGGCACGGTGCTTGGACAAACACCGCCGCGTCATATTGACGCGCTACAGAATCAGGTTGCCTTTACGATCGGCTCAGGCCTGGGCGCAGCGAAGCTTTTCGCGACTATCTTCCCTAACTGGGGCGGACCTACTGCAACCACTGTGTCAACCTATACTCTGGCAGGCGGGAGTGACGGACTGCAGCCCGAATCATTGGACTACGATGCAGCGCTGGCACTGTTCACTTCCCTGGAAGACATCGCTATAGTTGGCGCACCGGGTTCAGGCATCTTTGCATCAAGCCAGGACACCATCAACAGTCTGATTACGCATGTGAGCCAGCAGCGCGCCTACCGTATTGCTGTGCTGGAAACGCCTCCGAACCAACTTGCTTCGGACAATGAAGAGGTACGCAGCGCGATTGACTCAAGCTATGCGGCGCTGTACGTACCGTGGGTTATCACGCCGAATCCTCTTGCCACTTCAGGCTCGGCAATCCCTGCAGAAATTGCTGTACCGCCGACGGGTTTTATCGCCGGCATCTATGCGCGCAACGATCAGCAGAACGGAGTCTCCAAGGCTCCCGCAAATGAAGTACTGCTCGGTGCATCGCGGCTGGAGCGCGACATCAGCTTTGCTGAGCAAGGCATCCTGAATCCACTGGGAATCAACTGTCTGCGCTACTTCCCGAATCGCGGCTATCGTGTATGGGGCGCAAGAACGGCATCATCAGACTCTGAGTTCCAGTACGTGAATGTGCGTCGTTACCTGATCTATCTGGAGCACTCGATTGATAACAGCACGCAGTGGGCGGTCTTTGAAAACAACGGGCCGGCATTGTGGTCGCGAGTAAAGGAGTCCATCGACTCATTCCTTAACGCTGAGTACCTGGCAGGCAATCTGCTAGGCGATAGCCCATCGCAGGCATACTTTGTTCGCTGCGACCGCACTACCATGACGCAGAACGATCTCGACAACGGACGCATGATTTGCCTGATCGGCGTGGCACTGCTGAAGCCTGCCGAGTTTGTCATCTTCCGCATCGGCCAGACAACTGCTCTGGCTCAAGGCTAAGCTCATAGCGACACACAAAGGAGAATTGTCATGGCCACAGCTCGCCCCCCGTTACCGGCATATAACTACACCGTTGATCTTGGAAATATCACGTCGGGCCCGAACTCTCCGCTAGGCGGATTTTCCGATGTCTCCGGACTGGAGACGGATATTCATATCTCCGAGTATCGCAATGGCAATGAAAAGAACCCGCATGTTCGCAAGATTCCAGGTTCGCATAAAGTAGGCGACGTCACGCTGAAGCGCGGCGTGGTGAACTCCACGGATTTGTGGCAGTGGATCTCGGATACTCGCACAAATGGTTACTCGGCCAAGCAGGACGTAGTAATCACACTAAACGACGAAGCAGGTAATCCCGTGCAGAAGTGGAAGCTCTACGGCGCAGCCCCGATGAAGTACACCGGGCCAACGCTGGCTGGTAAAGGCGGCGGCGACGTTGCGATGGAAGAACTGGTGCTTTCTGTAGAAGGATACGAAATCTCTTCCGCTTCATAAGAGCAGCGCAGCCAAAGAAGGTTGTGAAGGTGAGTCATGAGCCGCATCGTGTTTGACAATGCGCGTCCGGTTGTCGATACCGACCCGGCGCGAAATGACATCGCGTTGTTTGTAGGCCTAGTAAGGGCTGCAGCGGGTGCAGTGCTTCCCGCTGCTGTTCTGGCCTGGCTACAGGCTCATGGATGGACAGATGGACCGTTGGCGCGATCTACAGATGCGCCCTTCACCGATATTCCAATTCCGGTGGAGAGCTACGCGACATTCACTTCCCTCTTCGATCCTGGCGGCTCCTCATCAAGCTATGGAACGGACTACGTTGCAGCAGCAGTGCGCTCTTTCTTTGCACAGGGAGGCAGACGCTGCTACATCGTTCGCATGGACGATCCCGTAACGCAGCTAGACACTGATACGGACAAACTGGGGAAGCTGGCATCGTTGTTGCCCGGAGATGTCTACGCCGTCGATGACCGCCGAAGCTGGCATGGCGTAGGACATCTGGGAGGGTTGCCCGAGGTGTCCTTCGTGACCTTGCCGGATCTTCCTCTGCTTGCAGCATCGCAGGCAACGGTTGCATCCGGCACAGTTCCGGACAATGTGACCGGGGCCGCACAATTTATTGTGTGCACGCCAGAGAGTCCTGAACCTCCGGCGACTCCTGTTTATTCCCTACCCGCTCCGCGGCTAGCTCCTGATGATTACGCACATCGATGGGCGCCAAGCTTACAGACGATACTGCAGTATCTCTCGACAAACGGCATTCGTAACATCCAGCTTGTTGCGGCTTTTCCGATGCCGCAGAATTTGAATCCCGCAGCCCTGATTGAAAGCCCATCGAGCGCTGTGCTGGCGCAGGATGTTCATAACGTGATTACGAGCTTGATGACGGAGAACATTCCTGCAGGCTATGACAATGACGTACCTGCCAATCCAGGACTCTCTACAGCGTTTTTACAGTTGACATATCCGTGGCTCAAGACAACTGGCTCAGGCGTGTTGAATGAATCACTCGAGCCGCCGGATGGCGTGCTTGTCGGTATTCTTGCTCGCAACGCATTAACACGTGGCGCGTTTATGGATGCCGTAAAGGTGGTGCCCGCCGAGGCCTTTGATGTGTCGCCTGCATTGCCCGCGCAGGAACTGGCTGTACCCCTTGCAGTTCCGATGTGGGGTGATAACTTATGGAAGCCATTGATTACCCGACTGAGTTTGTTTGGCTTTACACCTTCTGGATTGCGGCTGCTCTCCGATGTTACCGCGTATCCAGGCGAAGCATACCGTCCAGCGCGAGTACACCGGCTTGTCTCAGTGATTTGCCGAGCCGCACAGCAACTTGGAGAGCGAATTGTCTTTGCAAATAACGGCCCGGTTCTGTGGAGAAGAGTAGAGCTGACACTTGTGCAGTTAATGACTCAGCTTTGGCAATTGAATGCGCTCGATGGCAATACCACACAGGACGCCTTTTCCGTTCGCTGCGATGAAAGCACGATGACGCAGAACGATCTGGACAACGGGCGTTTGATTGCACAGGTAACATTCACCGCAGCTTCCACGATTGAACTCATAGAAGTAACGCTTGCAATCGAAACAAGTGGAGCCAGCGCTCAAAGTATTGCGGTAATGGCGGGAGCAAACTGATGGCAACTGCATCCACATTGATCCCGATGCACGTGTTCCGCTTCAAGGTGGAAGTAGCAGCGGATTCGATTGTTCAGTCCTCGCCTGGCTCAACTGTAGAGCTAAGTTTTGCCGAGTGCACTGGCCTTGAAGCCACGATGGAACCTAAGGCGATTAAGGAAGGCGGACGAAACTACGGCTCTGCACAACGAGCCGGCGGTGTGACCTTCGCCACTGTGGTGCTGAAACGCGGCGTCTGTGCGGACTTTGGTGTGTGGTCAATCTTCAATAAAGTCTCTACCGGGCAGTTTTCTCAACGGCTACAAGTAACAATCACGCTGCTGGATGGAAAGAAAAATTCCGTTGTGACATGGCAGTTGGTGCATGCAATGCCCGTGAAATACAAGTTCGCCGATCTGAATGGCAAGGCCACCGAGGTTGGCATCGAGGAATTGCACTTTGTGCATGAGGGACTGCTTTCAATCTAAGCGAGTGTGGAATGAGCCAGACAAATCCCAATTCGATAACTCCGCCAACGGTGGTGAAGGCGACGCTAGCAGCACTAGGCAAAGATGGAAAGCCCACAGGCACGCCGATTACCGTGCACTTTAATCCGTCTTCTCTCGTGTACACAGTCCAGGGATCGAGCCCGCAAAAAAGCGGAGACCCGAATAGGCGGCAGTATGCGGCGATATTCACGGGCAAGCTGACGATGGACCTGCAATTCGATGCAACAGATACAGGCTCGGATGTGCGGACGATAACAAGCCAGGTTGCAATGTTTATGCAGTCCTCGTCGGCGTCAAACAAGCTGAGCGCTAACAATAACGACAATGGACAAAACCCGCCTGCGCCTCCTGTACTGAGCTTTGATTGGGGGGCATACCACTTTCAGGGCTACATGGAATCTTTCAGGGAGACAATCGATTTCTTCTCTGCAGATGGGATTCCGTTGAGATCTCTAGTAAGTATTGGGCTGGCACAACAGAATAAGACTTTATCAACCGTGCAGAGTGCCGGCTCAAACACCAGTAATCCATCCACCCTTGTGCCAACATCCGGCACTGGGCCAGGCGCGGGGCAAGACGAAAACACTTCATCGAATGGACCAGGCTCTAGTGGCACAAGTATAACCGCGTTTGCCACACAGGGCGGCGATGCAAATGCTTCCCGCGCACTTGCGAGTGCAAACAACATTGAGAATCCGCGCTTCACAGGAGGAGCCATTCTGTCTGTCAGCAATGGGATTCAGCTAAATCCTGCTGTGGGATTTGCTACGAGCACTTCTGCCAGCGCTGGAGTCTCAGGAGGGTTAGGGCTAAGCCTGACTGGTGGAGTTGGAGTATCGAGTGGAACTAACGTTTCAGGCGGAGCAGGTGTTTCGTTCGGCATTGGCGCAAGTGTTTCTTCCAGCGCAGGTGGGCAAGTGGCCTTGGCAACGGGAGGCGGAGCACTGTTTGGTTCATCCGCTTCTGCCGGTGTGCCTGCAACGCAGGGCGCGTTTTCCGGACTCGAAAGAGGGCGTGCTGTAGTAAGCACAACGGCGCAATTGGATCCGTCACGGATGTTGCCTTCGACAGTGGGATCGGATGTTTCTGCGGGCGCTGGGGCTAGTTTTGGGCTGGGTGGTATAGCGCTTGCTCAGGCGGGATTTTCAGCCAATGTAGGCGTGAATTCCAGCCTGACTGACCGGCTGACATTTGACGGGGACTGATGCGCAGCACCGCTCTGGAGGAAGAATATGGCAGTCAACATCGATGAATTGCAAGTTGAAACGCAGCAGCCTGCATCACAACTAAACGCATCGCACACTGCATCAAGCAACGAGCATTCAAAGCACGATACTAAGGCAGAAATCATGTTCGAGATAGAAAGGAATCGCGAACGCGAACTGCGTTTGCGCGCGGACTAAGGACCTATGCCTGAGACTCCCGTCACCACCGCTGCCGTTTACAGCGCCGTACCCACCGTGCAGGTGGAAGGGCAATTGAACGACAAAGTCACTGCGCAACTGCTTGCGATGAAGATGCGCGAGCAGGAAGCGGGAATGTCGAGCCTGGAGTTACGCCTCAGCAACTTTGGCACTTTCAACGACGGGACAGCAGGAATGGTTTTTGAAGATGGGAAGATATTAAAACTCGGCACAAGCCTTACAGTGTATGCCGGTCTCGTTACTTCGCCAACTGAGATTTTTCGAGGTAAAGTATCTGCGCTGGAACTCGTTTATCCCAGTGATGGACCGCCGGAACTGATGGTAATGGCAGAGGACACGCTGCAAGGCGCTCGTATGAAGCGACGCACAAAGAACTGGGAGCAGACATCGCTTTCCAGCATTCTGCAGGATGTCGCGAACAATCTAGGGCTGACTCCCGTGACCGATGACCTTAATGCCACTATTGGTGACGAACTTCAGTTCAACGAGAGTGATTTGTATTTTCTGCGCCGCCTGCTCGCTCGCTATGACGCGGATTTGCAGGTGGTGGGCACGGAACTGCATGCTACGCTGCGCAGCAGCGCTCAGCGTAATGCAATTGTGCTGGATATGAATAGCCAGCTGCATGAAGTGCGTGTAATGGCGGACCTTGCGCATCAGGTCAACCAGATTACATCTACGGGATGGGATTACGATCAGGGGCAAACAATTTCCGTTACCAGTAATACAACGTCTCTTGGTCCCGGTTCAGGACGCACCGGAGGATCGTGGCTTTCGGATGCGATCGGAAATCGATCAGAACAATTAGCTCAATATGCAACGCTCAACGAGACAGATGCACAAGCTCTTGTGGATGCTGAATTTGTTCAGAGAAGCCGCAGATTTGTGGTGGCACGAGGCGTGGCAGAAGGCAATCCATCACTGCGTGTAGGAAGCTATCTGACGTTGACGGGGTTAGGGCCGCGGTTTTCTAACACTTACTACACCACGGCAACAGTGCATCGCTTCGATATCTACAAGGGCTATGAAACAGAGTTCACCGCAGAATGCGCGTACCTGGGAGACGGCCAATGAGCATGCTCATGCGAGACACGATGGTAGGACTCCTCGGGCCGGCCCTATTCCTGGCCACGGTGACCGATGTCAATGATCCGTCGAGTCATAACCGCGTGAAGGTGCGGCTGTATAACGCAGATGGAATCAACGATCAGGACGGGCCCGTATGGGCTCGCGTATCGGTGCCTTTTGCGGGCGACAATCGTGGTGCATTTTTTATTCCGGATGTGGGTGATGAAGTGGTCGTAGCATTTCTCGCAGGCGATCCCCGTTTCCCTATCGTGCTGGGCAGCCTTTGGAACGGCGCCGATACAGCTCCTGAAGCACTTGGCGGATCAGGTGACAGCGTAGACCGCTGGACGATCACAGGCAAGGCAGGCACGCGCATCGCAATTGTGGAGCAGCCAGCATCCAGCGCTACTATCTCGCTCACCACGCCTGGCGGACTCACAGGAAAGATGACCGATGAAGGTAGCTCGATTGAGTTCAGCGATTCTTCGCAGACTTCTGTACGGATTGATTCCAGCGGCGTAACGATCAATGCGCCGACAGCACAAGTGCAAATAACAGCGGCATCTTCTGTCTCTGTGACATCGCCACAGGTAAGTGTGAACGCTGCCATGAGCACGTTCAGCGGAATTGTGCAGTGTGACACGTTAATTGCAACGACGGTGGTCTCAAGCACATATACGCCTGGAGCTGGGAATGTATGGTAAAGCATGACATAGCGGTGAACGGTGTGCAGTTCTCCGGGGCCACACAAATGACGCCCACCGTGCTGCAAATGAACCGGGAAGATTTTCCGGATGCCTTCCTGCGCGATCTCGGAACGATTCCGCAACCAAATCAGGCAAGCACATCTTCTGCAACACGAATTTCTTCCGCGCAGCCCATAACTACTTCCAGTACATCTCCGGCAACGCTTTATCAGCCTGTATCGGGCGTAGTACATGTGGCATTAGTACAGTTGAATTGCAAAGTTATGGGCTCTCCGCGTGTAGATCCTACGAAGATACTTTCTGCCGGTTTGGTAATTCGCCGTGTGCCGCGTGTCAATGGCATAAGTCAGATCAGCAGTGCAGCAGGTTCCGCATGGCCGTGGATGAAAAATCCTACCGGGAAGTCGGGATGGATTCAGCCTCCGGCAGTCGCACAAAATGGATCGCTGCAATTGCCGCCAATCTGGTCTCCAGACGATGACCCTGACCCTACAGAACGTCCGCAGCTTCAATCAGGAAGACCAGATCTGGACCTGCTGCTTACAAGTCAGTCACTCTCATCTTCTCTGACAGAAAGCTGGACACCCGCATTTGCCGCTGCACCTGCTGTCTGCAACGCTGCACAGCGCACCATGGTTTACGCGCTGATCCCTACAGCCAGTAGCGAAACAAACACGCTGCAGTCATCTTCCATTTCACAATTAGCCGATGACGACCTGTTACCACTGCTTACAGTCTTTCTAAAAGCAGGCAGTCATGTCGTTCCACAGGCGGATCAATATGTGACCTATCAGCTCATGATTGATTCCAATGCTCAGGCGCAAGGCAAGAGCGACTTCACAAGTTTCGCGGCCACATTGCGGCTCTTGTACTCAGTATTCAATGCGTTCGACGGCTCAACTACGGCACAGACATTGCTCAATGAACTGGATAAATACAGTGTCACAGTGTTTGACGATAATATCCAGGCCTATATTTCCAAGCCAATGGGGGCTTTCTATCAGGATGCCGCCACGAAGCTGATTGCCTACGATCCCAACGATTCATCAACGCCGAATGTTCCGCAATTGCGCATGCCGATTCAGTGGCAATTTTTCAATGACGAACAGCAGAACTTCCTGCTGGCAGTTATGAAATCGGTATTGCAGACACGCGGCCAGGCTTCGTCATCACCGCAAGGGCGCTATCAAGATGCCAGCCGTCTCTATCGCATGCGCATGTTCTTCCGCA
The DNA here is from genome assembly GCF_059115385.1 of Occallatibacter sp. FHG110214_02. Lineage (NCBI taxonomy): Bacteria > Pseudomonadati > Acidobacteriota > Terriglobia > Terriglobales > Acidobacteriaceae > Occallatibacter > Occallatibacter sp. FHG110214_02. The sequence goes on from NZ_JBZYWK010000021.1 coordinate 58,378, forward strand.
TTCAAGGCGAGACGCCATCCTGCCCAACGCAACTGCTATGGAGCGACTACAGCGATCCTTTCCGGTTTGGCGCATGGTATGAAAGCGCAGGGCGATCGACCGCGCCCGTGCCTATGCCTGACCCATTCGATCCAAACACGCTCAAGAACTCCAAGCCAAGCGCTTCGTTTGCTGTACCTCCCAAACTAATGAGCGCCATGCAGTCATCAAGCCTAACATCACCATCAGCAGGATCATCTTCCGGAGTCAACATTAACTGGATCTGCGGCTTCAGTATTCCGCTCATCACTATCTGCGCTTTCTTTGTACTGAACATTTTTCTATCACTATTGAATATCGTTTTTTGGTGGCTACCGTTTATCAAGATTTGCATTCCACTCCCGGTAGCTGCGCCAAGCACTTCAGGAAGTGAGGACTAATGGCAACGACAAACTACAGCGATCCGATCTCCTGGCCGTTGTTGCCGTATCCGCAAAACGGGGCGTTGAGCTACAACTCGCTGGAGCAGTGCGTGCGCGATTCAATTCGCATCATCCTCACAACTCAGCCCGGCGAACAGCTTATGCAGCCTCTCTTTGGCGCAGGGCTACAGAATTTCCTTGATGAAGGAAATACTGTTGCTGTCCGGCGCAAGATTCAGTCGGCAATCATGAATACTTTGCAAACGTATGAAACAAGAATTTCCGTAGACAACGTAGAAGTTGAGACGATAGCGGGTGCTCCGTCACAAGTCCATGTACAGATTTTCTACCGCCTGTTGCGCACCAATCAGCAACAGCAGGTAGGCGTAACCATGCAGCAAGGCGGATAGAACAGTGCCACTGATACCACCAGCTCTTGACGACCGTTCTTACAGCGACCTAGTGCAGGATATGCTGGCCAGCATTCCCGCGCATACGCCAGAGTGGACGATTCAGCAACCAGGAGATCCGGGCCGCACATTGATCGAGCTGTTTGCGTGGCTTGCTGACTCGGTACTCTACCGGGCAAACCTGATTCCGGAACGCCAGCGGCTCGCATTTCTCAAGCTGCTTGGGTTGCCTCTGCAGCCCGCTGCAGCAGCCTCTGGAATACTTTCAGTATTTTTGAATTCATCTGCAACGAATGCTGTAACGCTGGCCACTGGCGCATCGGTTTCAGGGCCAGTGAAATTTGAAACTTTGTCAGAGGTTGATGTGCTTCCTGTAACTGCGCAGGCATACATCAAGGCCCCTTTGACGACAGCACAACAACAAGCTGCTTTGCCATTACTGCAGGGAATGCAGTCACTCTACAGCATGGCGAATATTCCTTCTGGCTATACAACTACGCCTGCCTTCGCCAACAATGCGGCTGATCCCAATGGCATAGATGTATACAACGATACGATTGATCAGTGCCTGTGGGTTGCCCTGCTGGCAGGCAAGCCGGCAAATCTCGGCAGCATACGCGCTGTGCTCGGTGGCAAGGACGGAACGCGCATTCTTAGCCTCGGATTCGCTCCAGCCATAACGCCTACAGATCCGCTCGCAGAGTACGGCCCACAATCGCCGATTCCAATCACCTGGCAAATCAGCGGTGGCACGGCTGCTGGGGAGCCGCTTGTGTATTACCCGTTGAGCGTGGCAAGCGATACAACGCAAGGGCTCACCACTGCGGGGATTGTGCAACTGGTATTGCCGCAAGCATCTGACATAGGCGCGCCAGCGAATGACGTGCGCAGCGATACACAAGCCGGTGTGGGGCCGAAGCCGCCACGCATCGATGATCCGAATATCGACTCGATGCTCGTAACATGGATTCGCATCAACGTCCAAAGCCCGCTGACATTGAGCTGGGCTGGCATTAACGCAGTGCCAATCGATCAGCGCACAACATTCAATAATGTGTCTATCGGTGTAAGTGACGGTACCGGCAACCAGCAGTTTTCGCTCGCACAAACGCAGATCGATCCATCAACTTTTCAGCTTGATGTAGATATGCCCGGCCTCGGTTTCCAGTTATGGACACAAGTGGATGATCTTGCGGTGCAGCAGGGTCCGGTAGCAGCGTATCAACTGGACCCGGAAGCTGGGAGTGTGACTTTTGGGGATCAGATGCGCGGAATGATTCCTCCAATGGGTCGCCGGGTGCGTGCGCGTTTAATGCGTGCTGGAGGTGGCGTTGCGGGCAATCTTCCAGCAGGCACACTAACCACATTCAGCAGCGCAACGGACACATCCGGCAATCAGGTTCAAGGGCTAACAATACAGCAGCCCATCGATACCACTGGTGGCGCTGATTCTGAATCACTCGATCAGGCAGAACAGCGAATTCCGGCTACGTTGCGCCATCAGGAACGCGCAGTCACAGCAAACGACTACAAGTCACTCGTTGAGGAGATGCCTGGCAGTGGAGTGGCACGCGTAGAGGTGCTTCCTCTCTTCAAGCCTCAGACGTTGGATACCAATGTCCCCGGTGTCGTTTCCGTGATGGTGATTCCTCCCAAGAGCAACTTGCAACCGCCCTGTCCACGTGCCGACAGGACACTGCTCGAAAACGTCTACGGATATCTGAATCCAAAGCGCCCTGTTGCCGCGGAGATGTATGTAATTGGTACCGACTATGTTGGCCTTGGGATCAGCGTGGCGGTTGAAGTGGCAAGCGGGTATGGCCTGTTGCAGGTAGGCCAACAGGTGGAGCAAGCATTGCGCCAGTATCTGTGGCCCGATCCTCCAGGTGGACCAAGTCAGCAAGGATGGCCTCTTGGTCGAACCGTGCGCAGTCTTGAGCTCGAAGTGATTGCGAGTCAGGTTGCAGGCGTAGTGGAAGTTAATGGTCTGCAGTTGTTCCAGCCAGTGAGCGGTGGTGGATATCAGCAGATTACTCCCGCGAGCGGTAATGCGGAACTAACACTTGAAGACTGGCAACTACCGGAAGTTCTGCAAGTGCTCGTAACCCCCGGCGCGGATGGCTCAGGCGTAGAGCCGGGAAGCTTGACTCCTGCAATCGAAACCGACAACACGGTCGCAGTGCCGGTTGTCCCCAACTTGTGCTGAGTGAAGTGGAATGGATTCCAACGGACTCAAATTCTGGATGCTGAGCCAGCAAAGTGACTGGCCTCTGTCGCCGCCCGTTGCTGGTGCTTCCGCCGCAGCCGACGATGTATCCTCGCTTGCACTCGGCGTAGGAGTTGCGGACACTCAGATTGTCTTGCTCACTCCGCTCCCGGCAGGCGCTCCAGAGTTTGTATCCATCGATGCTGAAATTATGGCTGTCAATGGAATCGATGAGACAGGCTTACAGTTGGGAGTAACGCGAGGTGCACAAGGAACAACGTCAACCAATCATCCACCGGGCGCGCTGGTGCTTGGCCCTGTAGGAATTTTGCACAGCAGTGTTGCTGCAGATGATACGCAAATCTCCGTGCAAGCAACTTTGCCACCGCCTGTCACAGCGGCTCCCACTTCGACAACATCAGAACCACCTGCACCAGCCACAACTTCTCTTTCCAATCACAATGCACCAGCAGGGCTTGCGCCGGGCGTCTTTCTGCAAATAGGCACGGAAACACTGATCGTTTCCGCCGTAGACTGGACAGGCATGAACCTGACCGTAGCGCGCGGCGGTCTGGGAAGCTCTCCCGCCGCTTATTCGACAGGCGCTCCGGTTTTTGCGCCTTTCCCGGCCAATACGCTTTACTACTGCAATTCATCCAACCGGCTTCAACTTGCAAGCATGCGTCTCGGCAATCCTCCAGTTGAATCCTTTGCAGCCGCAGACAGCCTGGTGGAAGCCGTACCGATGACGTGCGACACGTTCGGCAACTACGCGCGTTGGGATTCTGTTAACTGGCAAGTCATGGTGGGGGGAAGCGGCCCAGGTGAAGTGGAAATTTATTCGGCCCCGTCTGGTCAGGCAGTCACCGGGTTGGCAATGGGCTATGACGGCATTCTGTACGTAGCTGTTGGCGGTTCCCTTGTGCTCATTGACCGCCGTGGACGATGGCCGGACTTCACACTCACCGTTCCTGGGTTTACATTCTGGCGGCTGGCAGCGCTGACAACCGGTGGTGTGCTCGCACTCGACAGAACGAAACCACAACTGGGCACAGTGACAGGTGCTCCGCTACAAGTTGGCCCCATAGATGTTCCTAATTCAGGCATTTTGCGCCCTGTCGAACCAAACCCCAATCCACCGCGGATGACAACAATATATGCACTGCCTGCAGGAGAGGTGTTTGTTGGATTAACAGTGGCCGATGAACAATTTGTACTGCTTTCATGGGCAGCGTCTTCCGCAGCAAATACAGCTTCCTATCTGCGCTTCTTCAACTTCACAACTGGACTTGCAACTCCGTGGAAGTTGAATGGCGTTCTCTGGCCTTATTCGCTGGCATGGCTGGGTGAGTCCAAAGTTGCAGTGCTGGCCACGGGACTGAAAGAGGCATTAATCTTCGATATCTCAGAAATCACCGAAACACTACTGGCAACGGGTGATACATACGTACTGGCTGGCATCAACAGCGGCCCCTTCGCACATTGCCTGGGCTTGCCTCCTTACTACGCTGCGAATAATTCCCTTCTGTCGCCAGTTTTGTTGAAAAGCGGAAATGCGACAATCACACTCTCATCACTGGCAACGGGTCCTCATCGCATCCGCGCTGTCTATGGCGGAGATAACGCCAATGCCGCGCAAACCTCTCCTGTTATTGTGCAGACGGTTGCCGACCAGGCTTCCGGAGTTACACTCAGCACATCCGCAAATCCCTCTCTCGTCGCGCAATCCGTGACGCTTACGGCAATAGTCGCGCCTCCGGCAGCTACCGGAACAGTCCAGTTCCTCGACGGCATAACGGCGCTAGGAACAGCAACCATCAGCGCAGGCGTCGCCACGCTTGCAGTTACATCGTTTGCTGTCGGAGACCATTCGATTACAGCCGCATATAGCGGTGATGGATCGCATCCCGCACAAATTTCCGCCACACTGGTGCAATCTGTTGTGCAAGCAGCGTCCACGGTCACGCTTACCTCTTCGCCAAATCCTTCGCTGGCAGGACAGCCCGTAACATTCACAGCGCAAGTCTCACCGAATACAGCCACTGGCTCCGTTCAATTCACAGATGATGAGCAACTGCTTCCATTGCTGCCACTCTCCCTCAACTCACTCGCTGGCTTTGGTTCAACTGATCTGCGCTCTCCCAAAATTATCGATAGTGGCGTAGCACAAGCGACATGGCATCGAGTCTTCATGGAAGCAATCATCCCTCCACGTTGCTCTGTAGTTGTATGGCTTACAGCGGCAGACCAACCATCCGCAATCACTTCGCCAACTGCAACGTGGTATCCGCACGCATTTGGCGATGCGGACATGTCGGCCCTGCCACCACAGACACCAAGGGGAGTATGGCTGTCGATTCCCTCTGAAGTTCCGTTTGCCCAACCGCTGCTAGGCGATGATGTGCCCGTACCCAATCAGCAAGGCCTGTTTATGGTGCTCGTACAACGTACAGGACGTGTCGTGCGCAATCTGGCTGGCCGCTTTCTGGGCATACGCATCGAGCTATACGGAGACCGTCGCAGCACTCCGCAAATTGCCGCACTGCGCGCATGGTCTTCGCGCTACTCCTATGTGCGCAACTATCTCCCATCCATTTACCGCGAAAACAAGTTCAGCCCGGATGCCGACCAGCCCGGAGCGAGCACGCATCGCGATTTCTTCGAGCGCTTCGTAAACATCTTTGAAGCACAGATGACGCGCATCGAAGACCGCGTGGCGAATGCATATCTACTAACGCGGCCGGAAGCAACACCGGACAGCGCATTGAATTGGCTAGGTAGCTGGGTCGGACTTAACCCTGCAGGATATCCGCAGGACCGCCGTCGCGCACGTTTGCTTGCAGCCTCGCAATTGCACAAGCAGCGCGGAACAGTTGCAGGCGTAACACTCGCATTGGATATTGCTACGAATGGTCTCTGCACACGCGGCGCCTTGATCGTAGTGGAAGATTTTCGCCTGCGTCATATCTTTGCAACCATTCTCGGAGCCAATCTCTCTGTCCAGAATGATCCCCTCCTGCCCGGATATTCCGGCAGCAGCAACTCATTCGTCGGCGATACGCTCTTCCTTGGCAACCCGCGCGACCGGGCAGAAATTCTTGCACTATTCTCCGCCGAATTGCCAGAAAGCCTCACGGAACAAACGGCAGTCCAGCAATTTTATGACAGCTTGGCGAACCGAATGACCGTCTTCGTTCACAACCAGGTAGAAGCAGTAGATCTCAACCTTGTGCAAAGGATCGTAGAGCATGAAAAGCCGGCACATGTAGCAGCAGCGATTCGCGTAGCAACGCAGCCCTTCATGGTTGGACTAGCTTCGTTGCTAGGTGTGGACAGCTACCTTGCGCCGGAACCGCCGCCCGATCCCGTGGTTCTCGGCACAAGCCAGATTGGCCGCTACGACAGAGTCATAGAAGCCCCAAGCCTCGATCCGCGATTGGAGACCTGAGCAATGGCAACCGATACTCTTACTCTTAATCCGCCAATAACGCCGCAGCGAGTGTTTTACTCCACCGGGCGCATGCTTGGCGTGGACGACTTTCAGGCAGACCAGGATTACCATCGTGGCCGCCTTGCACGTGCACTTGTCCAGCTCCATGGTACAGGGACCGTCTCTGGCCTACTGGTGCAAACTGATGGAAGCTCCGATGTGACAAAATTGGAGCTGCAAGTTACACCGGGCATCGCCATTGATCGCGTTGGCCGCATCATTGATGCTCCACAGACACTGTGCATCGTATTGAATACATGGCTGACGCAGCAGATTACTGCCTGGCAGAGCCAGCTTGCGAATCCTGTCTCCGAGCAAACAGCAATACCCGATCCCAACACCGCAATTCATGACGGCCACAATCTGATGTGCGATGTCTTCGCTACATTTGTTGGATGCACGCGCGGACTAACTCCTTGCTTTGCCTCTGAAGACGATTACGATGCCACTGATGCCTTCTCCGCCAATCGCCTACTCGATTCTTTCGCGATGCAGTTAGTGTTGCGTACAGATCTAAACCCACTCACGCCAGTAGACCCATGGAAGGCCTCCGGAACCATTACAGCACCCGGCGCGGATCTGACAGCGCCAGCCGCGCCAACGACAACCACGGTATCTCCAACGACCACGACATCTCCAACAACGACACCGGTGGTCACAACCACAGTCGTTCCCACAACGACACCTGCGCCAACCACCACTGCAGTTCCGACGGCAACACCCACCACAACGACGCAGTTGCAGAACCTGCTCCTCGCTGGAACAGCCGGCCCCGCAGCGGCCGCAATAGAGTACCCGCCAAATATGGATACCAGTTCGGTATTTTTAGCGCGTGTACTCATTGCCGCAAAGGCAGGAACAGCCGGCCAGCCTCCCACCTGGGATCTGACCCAAATCAGCATCGACAATAACTCGCGCTTGTTCGTGTATCCGCACGCGCTGCTGGCCCGACTCATCGGACTGCCTTCTGGAACGGAGGCTTAGGAGAACGCCATGCCTAATTACACCGCTGGCAGCACGCGCGTAGCGCTCGACCAACCAGATCTCACCACCTTCCAAAGCAATGGCTCGGTAGTTTTGGATAACCGCCGAGTAAGACCATACTGGTTCGATGGTCGTTTCCTCGACGCACGGGATCTCGAACGCGAACAAGATTACTTCCTACAGCGCGAAGTAGACCTTGGACAGGCGGAAGGCTTCCAGGTGCTGACCGGCCTTATGGTGGATCAGACCGATGCCAATGGTAACTCCGTGGGGTCGGGGTCATTCGTCATCCATGCAGGAGAAGGACTCACGCCTGCCGGTGAAATGGTTTCTGTTGCCGCCGATCTCACGGTTTCCCTTCCCTGCTTGGCAGAACAGGCCGCCATGGACGTGCAGTTGGGGCTATCCATCATGCCCAGGCCGTTGCCAAAAAACCGCACTGGCCTATATGTCATCGGCTTGCAGCCCATGGAGCATACTTCCAATCCAATCTCTTCGTATCCAACAACTGTGCAGGGGCCACGCACTACGCATGATGGCGACATCGTAGAAACTACAGTCGTATCATTAATCCCCTATCCCAATCCGCCGTCCGGTTACCCCGCTGGTCAACAACAAGCAGCTCTCGCCAGGCAAATTTTCTTAACCGGAAACCCGAGCACACTTCCTGATTCCCTGCTTCCATTAGCGCTGGTAAGCGTTCAACAAGGCTCAATCAGTTGGATCGATCCTTACCTCGTCAGGCGCGATACGGGGCAACAATATAGCAGAGTGCGCTTCGGCCTTAGCGATCCATCTGCACAGGAAGCCTATCTGTTGCAATACGATATGCAGCTTCAGTCCATCGTTGCCACGCGTCAGATAAACGGACTAAAAGCCAACATCACGGCTTCGGACTTTCTGCAGGCTATACCTGGGTGCGGACGCTTTCCGCTGGACGCTATCGACACGAAAAATTTCTCGCAGGTCTTCTTCCCGCAAGAGATGGATGTGCGTCTAAGCATCATTCCGAGTGATGAACTCCCTGCACTGCTCGAGGATGGTCTCTCACTGCCGCCCATCGATCTTACGCTCGCATCCAGCGCATACTCCAGCATTTCCGTTCTTACATTGATTCCCGTTTCGCGCGACAACTTTGAAGCGCTCAAGAACTCACTTCCTGTAACGCCGATAAATCCAACTCTTCCGCAAGTACTGGCAAACCGCTCTCCAATGCAACTGCTGAAGTTGTATCAAGGTGCGATCAACCTGACTGCCATATCTCCAGTTACGAACAATGCATGGGCCTCTGCAATCAGCAACCAGCAGTACGCTTTCTATGTTCGTCGCCTGAGCGATCCAACGATGGTGCCTTTCCTCGCGCCTACAGGAGTTACGCTCCGCTCATCAGCAAACCCATCTCAGTTTGGGCAAGCAGTGACTCTCACCGCGGGGCTTTCGCCCACTGCGGCAGAAGGAAGCGTATCGTTCCTGGACGGAACAACAATACTGGGAACTTCGCCAATCACCAACGGTATAGCAACGCTCGATGTTTCAAATTTCTCCGTTGGCACACATCCCATCACTGCAACCTATGCGGGTGATTCCTCAGATGCACCCGGCGCATCTTCAGCGTTGACGCAGATAGTCAACAAAGCTACTGCAACCGTGTCAGTAACTTCATCCGTGAATCCTTCTACGCTGAATCAGTCTGTAACGCTGACAGCTACAGTAACCCCAGCCACGGCCACCGGTACTGTGCAATTTATGAATGGTCAAACAACGCTGGGAACAGGTGCAGTCAACATCAGCGGCGGCGCTGCTACGTTGGCAATCACAACACTCGCAATTGGAACGCACACAATCACTGCCATCTATAGCGGCGATGACAATACAGCTGCTGCCACTTCTGCTGCACTGACGCAGACAGTCAATAAGATTCCGTCCAGTGTGGCACTCACTTCCTCAGTTAATCCCTCCTCGGTTGCACAGCCCACCACACTTACCGCAACAGTAACCCCAACAACAGCAGCGGGCACAATCCAGTTCCTCGATGGCACAACAGCGCTTGGCACAGGTACGATCAGCGAGGGCGTTGCAACATTAGCCGTTACGACGCTAACAGCAGGTACCCACTCCATTACTGCGGTTTATAACGGAGACAGCAACAATGCCACAAGTACGTCTACCTTGCTCACACAAACCGTCAACCGCGTAGCAACGAGCGTAACCGTAACCTCTTCGCTGAGTCCATCTACTGTCGCCCAGGGTGTAACCTTCACTGCCAGCATTACTCCAACAACGACAACAGGCACAGTCCAGTTCCTCGATGGAACAGCAGTTCTCGGAGCAGCGACTCTGAGTGCAGGAACAGCAACTCTGCTTGTCAGCACACTAGCAGTCGGCACGCATTCCATTACAGCCGTATACAGCGGCGACACAAACGATGAGCCAGGCACATCTCCGGCGTTCGCGCAAATAGTCAACCAGGACGTATCGAGCGTAACGCTTAGCTCTTCATTGAATCCCTCAACTTTGGGAACGGCTGTGAACTTCGTAGCCGAAGTATCTCCAAAATCCGCAACTGGCACGATGCAATTCTTCGACGGTTCATCAGCAATAGGTACTGGCACTCTGGACTCAGGCGGCAAGGCTACATTGACGGATGCATCCTTGACAATCGGGGCTCATAGCATCACAGCCGCCTATAGCGGAGATACCGGCAACGCTGCAAGCAAGTCCGCCACTCTCACGCAGACAGTTAACAAGCCGCAAGCAGCCATAAAACTGTCATCCTCTGTAAACCCATCTGCATTGAATCAAGCGGTCACGTTTACAGCAGAAGTCAGCCCGTCCACGGCCACCGGCAATGTGACCTTTACAGATGAGACAACCTCGCTTGGTGTAGTGGCCCTAAAAGGCGGTGAGGCGCAATTGACTGTTTCGCAATCAGCCACTGGAGCGTCCGTGCTTGCTGCAGGAACCCACACAATCACCGCCACCTATTCTGGCGATGACAGCACATCAAGCATTGCCGCCACGCTGCAGCAGACGATCAATCAGCCGTCAATCCAATGACTGGAGCCGCGAAGGAGAAGTCGATGGTTAGCCTTTCCCATATCGTTCGCTCGCCCGTGCTGACAAAGTTGAAGAGACTTACCGGCAGCAGCGTGCCAGTAGTGGCCAGTAGCAATACACGCCCCCTGTGGTTCGATGGCCGCTTTCTCGCCGCGCATGATCTCGCACGCGAACAAAACTACTTCCTCCGCCGGCAGGCGCTTATGACACGGGCCGGCGGATTCGGCGTGTTACATGGGTTAACCGTCGATCAGGGCCAACCCGCAGGTCCGGAAACAATTGTGGTTCACTCAGGCACTGGCATCACTCCATCCGGTGCACTGGTAATGCTGTCAACAAACTTGACCATTCAGCTCTCGGATATCGCAGATGAAGAAAATCTCGATGAGGCGTTCGGCCTCGCCGCATCTCCGCAACAGCCATTTCGCACACGAACAGGGTTGTATGTAATCGCATTGCGCTCAGTGCAATTCACGGCAAACCCCATTGCCTTTTATCCTGCCAACCTGCAGAGTCCACGCGTAGGCCGTGACGGAGACATCGTAGAAGCAACAGCAGTATCGTTGATCCCTTACACCAACCCGGTAAACCAATACGACACTTCCCGGCAGCAGGCCGCACTCGCACGGCAAATCTTCGTCACTGGCGATGCGGGAACTCTCGACGAATCTCTCCTGCCGCTCGCAATGGTCAGTGTTGATCGCGGCATCATCCAATGGATGGATAATTATCTGGTGCGGCGTGACAGCGGCCCGCAACTTAGCGGAGCGCGATTGCAGCTTGCCGATCCGTCTGTGCAGCAGGCATTCCTGCTTCAATACACCGCACAGTTACAAGAAATTGTTGCCGCGCGCCAGGCAGTGGGGCAAAAAGCAAATTTCGCAGCGACCGATTATCTGCAAGCGCTACCTCCAGGTGGCCCCATACCCCTGGATGCAATCAATACGGCCGGCGCACAGCAAACGTTCTTCCCGCAACAGATGAATGTCGAGCTGAGTATTATTCCGGAAGACGAACTACCGGCAGTCATCGCAGACAGCCTACTGCTTCCGCCACTCGATCTCACGCTTTCAGCATCAAGCTACGCCAACGTCTCTGCGTACGTGTTGATTCCCGTACCTCGCGACAACTTCACACAACTCGCAAGCCAGTTATCGCCAGTAGCACTAAAGCCTTCCCTGCCGCAAACTCTCATCCGGCGTCAGTCCCTGTTGCCGCTATCTCTACCGGCATTGCAACTGCGCAATATCCTCTTGCCAACTGCGCCAAACCCCGCGTGGGCAACAGCAATTTCCGGCCAGGTCTATGGCTACTATCTGTTGCGGAGAAGCGAGCCTGTGTTGGAAGACTTCACCATCGCTCCGCCTGCAACAACCACGGCGGTGCCTACAACCACCCCCGCGGTCACAACTACAGCAGCATCAACCACAACACCCGTTCCCGTAACCACTCCAGACTCCTCGACACCCGCGACTACAATCACAGTTCCTCCAACAACAACGCCTGCAACAACCACCACACCACAGCCTCAAATCACTCTTGGTCCCGTAACAACAATCTCCCCTATCACCACAATCGGCCCAGTTGAAACGCTTCCCCCGGGAGTAACGCTCAGGCCCATAACCACCATCTCTCCCATAACAACAATAGGCCCGGTGGCGACGCTGAAACCCATTCCAACCATCTCTCCGGTAGTGACACTAAAGCCAAAAATTGAGGTTGAAGCCGAGAAAAGCGAAGTGAAAATCGTTACACCTCCGAGTGCAACACCTAAGACCTGACATCCTAAGAGCCTGGATAAAACAAATTGAAATGAATTGGAATGTGAGCCAAGAATATGAGCGTAACGCGAATACAAGACGCAATGACCGGCGAGAGCGTGATCGGCATTGAGCCACAACTTCTGCAACAGGTAGCCCCAGGATGGCGCCATCGGCTCGCGCTGTTTAACGGAAGAACTCTCACAGTAACTGCTCTCGACAGTGAGCAGGCTTATCGTGCCGGACGTCTTGCCACGCTTGGTCAGTGCGTTACGCACGGTGTGGTTAAAGGTCTCGAGCTCTCCGCTGACCTTACTGCGGCAGATCCAGTACTGCAGGTAACGGCTGGTTACGGCATCTCGGCCACAGGGGAAGATGTTACGCTCATGCGTACATTGAAAACAACCCTTGGCGCACTTCAAGTCATAGATTCTCAAACAGGTTCAGTCATTGCAGGATTTCCCGCATATGCTGCCAACTCAGCAAATAAAAACTATGCAGGCGTACTCGTGCTGCAGCCAATCGTAGGCCAGGTAAATGGAGCCAGCGTTGACACAGGTCCACTCCCTGCAATTGTCTCAGGGAATCTCAACGCATCTTGCAATCAGGACCCTGATGAATATGCATTCGAAGATTGGCAGATTGTGGATGGTGTACGACTGGCGATGGTCACATGGCCCACAAGCCTCACACTGCCACCCTTTACGCCTTCCATCAGTTATCGCAATCGCCTCGCATACACAATATTCAACGCGGAGATGGCTCTCACACCCGATGACCATATGCCATGGGACGTTCTCGGTGTTCCCGTTGCAATAATCGGTTTCGATGCCACATGGAAGCCACAGTTTGTAGATTGTTCCACGGTAGTGCGCACCGGAGGACTCACACGCAGGCGCTATATACTTCCATCGCAAAGCACTCCATTACTTGTACAGCCCGCTCTTGCGCAGGCACGTGTCAGTCAACTTGCAGAGCAAGTCAATGCCACCTCCGGCATCAATAGCTTGGTCCTCGCATTTCCGCTGTTGCCTCCATGCGGAATTCTGCCTGCATCATCAATGGACTTCATTCATCATGAAGCGCTATGGCTGCCTCCCACATGGAACATTCAAGTCGGCCCCATCCATCAAGAAGAAGTGGAAACAGCTCTGCTCACAGCCATGACCGCGCAGCCGCTAGACATAGCCCAGAATGAAACAGTGGAGATTCTGGTTCCACTACCCGATGCTGTTTACGACCCCGATGTGCTCGTTACGGAAACAGTCGATCCTGCCTTTCAGCAAGCAGTGAACAGCGCAACAACGGAATTAGCCACAGCTCTGGTACATCGCGAGGCCATTCAGCAGGAAGCGAACGCGCTCTCTCAAGTCATAACGGGCACGACACCAGGTCCGTTTTACGTGCTCGATGCTGGGCTTACCGACGCAGAACTTGCACTACGCAACGCACAGGCTCCATATACGCCTGCCTCCACTGAGACATTCGGAACCAACTCGGCAAAAGGGCAATCGAGCTCAGTCTATACCTCCGTCGATTATCAGAATCTGATTACAAATGCAGGACAAGCGCCATATACCCTGACAGCCTCCGACGGCAGTTCGCTCCCGTTGTTTTCTGCCGACGACATGAATGACATGGTCACAAATGGCCTGCAACACTTCATCGACCGAATCAAAGCGAAGCTTGCCAGTGCAAACGACCTTTTGGATCTGGCATTTCTCACCGCGCAGAGCGACATCTACCGCTTCCGGCAATATGTACTCGGTTCCACAGGCGCCACCGCACTGGCTGTATCTCCAATTGCAGCAGAGATCGCCACCGGCGAATCAGCAGCTTCTACGGCTGAAAATCTCCAGAATTATCTCAGCTCTATTCTGCCCGTGAGGACGCAGACAACACCTGTTTCGGCCACGACAACTTCCACTCCTTCTTCGAGTTCCGCAACAGTGACTACAGTCCCCGAGCAAACATATGAGGCTTTGAATTATTCCAGCATTCAGATAAAAGCTCTGAGCACACCGCTTCTTGCGTCCACCGTTGTCTCCAAGCCGACCTTGCTATCGCCAACGTTATTAAAAACCAGCTCCACGATAGGTTCCACACTATCGCAGGGCATTTCTACCGTAAAAACAACGTCCCAAACTCTTCAAAGTGCAATCACTGCTGCAGCGGCTGCCAAAGCAGTTGTCGCCAGCACTACTTATGCGCCAATCGCTCCAGGGAGTGTCGCTCAACCCGCTTCTACAGGTGATGTGTTAAATCAATCACCTCTTGTCGGAGCGCAACTGAATCTCCGTACACTGACCGTTGCCCAGCGTCTTGCCAACCCGCCTTCGCAGGAAGGCTTGTTCTACGCGGTCGGCAATCGTTTAGCGTTCGTGCAGTTGTTGTCGCAATTAGAAATTACCATTGACGATATTCCGATTCTGGTCGATGATCCGCCATTGCTGACGTCGTCTGCGACAACAACCACGACCGCAGCGCCAAGCGCTACTGTCCTCATGCCAACCTTCAAGGATTACCGAACCAGTTCAGCAATCATAGAAGCGGCCATCATGGCGCCTAAGATAAGTTACCCGCCAGGCGTGGACCCTGACGAAGCAAGCCTTTTTTCGACAGGTATTCACGTACTTGAGCAGCACTCCAGCATGCTGCGTGCAATTGAAGCTAGGATTCAGCAATACAACAGCTATCTGACGCTTTGCGCAACAGCCCTCAGCAATGTTCAAACAGATCTCCCTCAAGCGCAATCCTTGCTCACGCAGCTCGAAAATGAACTGGCACAGGCACGGCAAGATGTGGCATTTACCACGGCGCTGCTGAATGACGAGATCCAGCGTGTTGCCAATGTGAACGCACAGCGCACCTATACGCTGCAAAACTACGTACAATACGTAGCCTTCGCACGCCCGCGCACACTGGTTACAACGGCTGACGTCCCAAGCCGTCAGTTAGTTCCCGGCAACATCGCCAGCCCCGTTCCAAGCTGCCTGCAGCAAAGTATCTCAATTCCTCCGGAGCTGCGTGAAACCGTTGCATTACTACGCGAGGTTCCCATCAACTGGCTGCCTTCCATCGAGTCTCTATTGCAACAACTCGATCGTGTCACACTGCTGAAGAGCTTTGCCATAGATGCGCAAGCACGCGCCATGCTGCAGTTGCAACTCCCGCTGCAGGTTTCTTCAGCGGCGAACCAGCCAGGCGTGTATGCGCCGGTCATTACTACGATTTACAGCGCCAACCAACAGGCGATTCGACAGATTCAAACACAACGCGCAACCTTCCAGCCCCTTCAACTCGCCAACTTAAGTTGGGCTTCACAGATCGAGACACTGCAGTATGTCGCAGCTCCGGCAGACCTGATTGCTTCAAGCTATGTCCATACTGAAGTGGTCAATGCCACGGCGCGCCTGCTGCAACAAACCTCAAGCGTCGCTGCGTGCTTGTATGCGCGTGCCAACCAGGCGCTGCCCATCGATCGCCTCGCATGGGCAGAGTTTCTGCGTGGACAAGGCATGACCGTAAGCCTGCAGAGCCTCGCAGTTCTACCCAATTGGAACACGCAGGATTACGTCTCACGTCAGCAGATGCAAATGCTCGTAGACTGGCTATTCCAGCAGGTTGATACAACAGTTGCAGCCGCGTCTGCCTTTATGAGTGATGTAGTGCGAGTGGCGATTCTGCTCGCCAGTGATGCTCCGGTCAACACGGTCATTGCTGGAGCTGTAACGCTGGCTACAACACCAAAGATTGGCGGCATCATCTCGCTCACTCTTCCCTCCGAAAGAGTTGTGCACGGAATGTATGTCCAGCTTTATAGTGCAGGCACTCTCGCAGCACAGGCCATAGTCAGTGACATGGATAGTTCAGGCATACGCGCAACGGTAACGCAGGTGTACAACTCCGGAGTTACTTTACAAGCCAACTCGGTTGCTCATTTTGTTACACAGATGCCAGATGCGCCCGCACTCAAACCATTCGCTATCAGTTAAGCAGTAGACCATATGAACCAGTCGGCTGTCAGACCAATTCGTGATCGCTACGACCGTCATGTGCGGCATGCACAACTGCGTCTGAGCCCTGGAGTCTCACAGCACTCTACTGTCTTTGCCATTGAAGAAGGGCTGCGACTTATCTCGCTCCCAGGAGAAGATCAGGGCCGGACATATTATTTCCGCAAAGTGAATATCACTGGCCTGTCTTCCAACAATGATCGTGCAACGTGGCAGGCTAAGCTGCAGGAAGCGCTTGAGCAGAAAGCCAGCCAGGCCGTGCATGGAGTCGATGCGGACGCCGGACTAGCAGAAGCAGTCTACTTTCGTAGCGAACAAGAGGCACTTGAGATTCTTCTGCATCGCATGCTCGCTCGGCAACTCTATCGGGAGTGGTTTTGGCCTCAGCTCATAAACAAATCAGGAACATTCGCACAAGAGCAGCCTTCGCTGCTCGATGTCATAGAGCGTCTACGTGCACAGCCTGCCTCATGGATAGCATTCGCTACTTCTCTCTTTTCCGTTCCCAGCTTCGATGTGCTTCACCTTCTTCACTCAATCCCTGCAGCAACCATCGAGCATTGGCTTGTTCAAATGGACTCAGCTCCGAGCAGTGCGCTTTATCTCTCCACAGAAAGTATGCGCCCAGTTCAACCAGCAGTCCATCGTGCATTGCAATGCTTTGGTCGCGAAAACTCCGCTGTCATTTGGCTTGGCGCTTTAGCTGCACTGCTTGATTCTCCCGCCCACCTCGCCGCAAGAACCGCGGTATTAAGAGCTCGAATTCAACTGCAGCAACTTATGCTTCAGCCAGCAGCTCACATAAATGAAGAGACCTCCAGCGTAAGCAATGTAAGCCAACAATCATTTGCCAATTTTTCAAGCAACTTGCAAGAGTCACATAAAGATGCCCTTCGCACTGCAAGCACAGGCGACAGTAACACTCCAGAAGCAACACTCCCCAGGCACATCGAAACCTCGTCCTCAGCTTCGCAGGTGAGCCACACAACAGACACACCGCAGGTGCTCCGATCTGCATCTGTCGAACGCTTCGAAGATATCTCACACACAGTGCATGAGACGGACGAAGTGCTTCGCTGGCAAGTCTTTGGTCTTCACACAAAGTCAGCAGGAATCTTCTTCCTGCTCAATGCCATGCAACACATCAGCATGGACAAATCACAATCGCTATTTGTCTCCGTACCGCAGTTTGCTCCCCGAGTACTGCTGTATCTTGTGCTGCAATCCGGAACAACCGCGCATGATCCTGTTGCTCTTTGGCTGCATGAAGTCATCAGTAATTCATCGGCAGACACACTTCCGCAGCCACTACCGGCATCTTTCTGGCCAGGCAATTTCACTTCCTCCACGCGAGCTTACACACTGGAAGATTTCGTGCGTATCTGGTCGATAGTTATCCGGCGCTGGTGCTGGAAGTTCGTAAAAATGAGCGCGAGCCAAATCATTCAGCGTGATGGCCTGCTCTTCGTCAATCGCACGGACCTTGACATCTCACTCCCAATTGAAGCCGCCGATGTGCGCATCCGTAAGACAGGACTCGATCTCGATCCGGGATGGTTGTCATGGTTTGGCCACGTAGTGCGATTCCACTACCGCTTCCGCGGAGAACTCTATGACTGAATCTTCTGTAATTACCAAGCCAGTGGTTGCAAGCAGCTTTTATTCCTGTGCGCTTGCTGCGCTGGCTGCACTCTTGCCACAGAACGCATCGTCGCCCGAGGCACTCTTTCTGCGGGCACATGGACTGCCGCTCGATGAAAGAAGTTCATTGTCGCAATGTTTCTCTCGCATCCGCCGACAACCATCTACAAGCGATGAAGCACTGCTGGAACTTGGCACAAAGCTGGACCTGAAGCCCGTTGAACTCTTAGCAGTCGCGCTCGCGGCAGCCGTAGAGATGGATCTCATGTGTGGCCGCGCAATTGCGCATCTGCAATCACCAATCGGAGGCGCACGCCCTTCCCTCGGCCTGCTCGCTTCAGCCTTTTCTCCATTAGACGGGCATACGCTGGAAACTCTTCTCACCGGTGCTGCAGTGAACTCCGGCCTGTTGCAGTTATTGCAAGATGGTGCACCGCTCTCCGAACGCGCAATAGCCGTTCCACTTCCGCTATGTCTTGCACTCAACGGACGAGACGCTACATGGCCAGCGGCCATGCTTAGTCTCGAAGGAGTCCCCGAAACGCCATTGCCTCCCTCTGCCCTGCAAGAGGCCGAGCGCCAGGCAAACACACTGGCTGCAAGCTCGCAAAGCGTTCTTGTCGTGCGTAGCACAGGCGTGCCAGAAGGCCGCGCAGTGGCACAGGAAATAGCGGCAGCCTTGAACCTGAGACCACTCTTTCTCGACATGGAAAGAACCGCAGGCAACAGCGCCACTTCAATTCTGAGTGGACTTACTCCTTTCCTCCTTCTGCGCCGTCTCCTGCCGGTTTACTGTTTCGACCCCGCGCCCTCCGAACGAAGAATCGTTCCTTCTCTTCCCTACTTTGACGGACCATCGCTCGCGCTATGTGGTGTCGATGGCAGCATAGAAACGCGCCACGAAACTCCATCCGTTTGGCGTATTGCGGTGCCTCCACGTGCAGAGCGCCAACAGCTATGGCAAATTGCATTAGGAAACAGCTCTCTGGCAGCACAACTCGCCGCAGACTACAGGCACGGTAGTGGACGTATTGCACAGCTAGGCCGCCTGGCCAACCAGCGCCGTCTTCTCAACAAGCGCGAAGAGCTACAACTGTGCGACGTTGCAGATGCTTCATGGACCAGGCAAGGATCGCAGCTGGAAGCATTAGCACAGCCGCTTTCAGACCGTATTCCTGACGAAGCCCTGGTAGCCTCATCCGTGCTGCGCGATGAGTTATCGCGCTTGTTGCTTCGCTGCCGCCGAAGAGAAAGCCTGATCGAAGGCCTCGGAGCTTCAGCAACGGCACGCTATCATCCGGGCGTTCGTATCCTTTTCACCGGCCCCTCCGGCACAGGCAAAACGCTAGCGGCAAGCTGGCTCGCCACACAACTTGGGCTACCTCTTTACCGCGCCGACCTAGCTTCGCTGACCAGTAAGTACATCGGCGAAACCGAGAAAAATCTGGCGCAGCTACTCGCACGCGCAGAAGAAGCTGGCATACTCCTGCTCTTTGATGAAGCAGATTCTCTCTTCGGCAAACGAACAGAGGTAAAGGAATCCAACGATCGCTTCGCCAACGCGCAAACAAACTACCTGTTGCAGCGAATAGAGACTTTCGACGGCATTGCACTGCTAACCAGTAACAGTCGCGCACGTTTCGATCCAGCATTCTGCCGCCGCCTTGACATGATTATTGAGTTTGCATTGCCAGGCCCTGAAGAACGGCGAAAGCTCTGGCTCTCGCATCTCGGCTCGCAACATAGCATCAACAACAAAGAACTGAATCAACTCGCTGCAACAGCAGACATAGCCGGCGGTCACATTCGGAATGCGGTGCTCACAGCGGCAGTTCTGGCGCAAGTAAACTCGCGCCTTATTGAGTACCACGACATACTCACAGGACTAGCCGACGAATACCGCAAGCTAAACCGACAACTTCCGCCGGAATTGCGCAGGAGTACATGAAACAGGAATTCATATTCAGCACTAAAAGACAAGACGCAATGCCTTTTAGCAAAGGAAGCAATCCGTGAGCACCATAGTCACCGCCAAGCACGAAGAAAAGAAGACGAAGGCGACGACACGCGCATATGCGCAATCCGGAGACCAGCAACTGGAGCAAACTGCCGGAGCTTCTGCCGGCATGCCTCTCTTCCTTCTTGGCGTGCAGCCAAAGCTTTCAAGCAATCAGTCCAACAACTCTGGCGAGCAAGAGGCCAACACAACTGCCGATCTCATCATGCGCTCGCCCGCTTCCTCCACTTCTTCTTGCTGCCTTGGAAAAGATGAAGCTGAAATGTGCGAGGACTGTCGAAAACAGCATGCAGCAATTGCACGCAGCGCAATGCCGTCCGCTCAAGCAGGCAGCCATACACCAACGTATAGCGTACTGAACCAGGCGCTTCGTTCCCCCGGCCACCCACTCGACACGGCAACACGCGCCTTTTTTGAGCCGCGCTTCGGACGTGACTTCAGCAATGTGCGAATACATACCGACTCGAATGCCGCAGAATCCGCTGCAGCCATTCAGGCCAACGCATATTGCCTTGGCAACGATATCTGGTTTGGTTCAGGAAAGTACGCCCCTGAAACCACTGATGGAAAAAAACTTTTAGCACATGAAATGACACACACGGTGCAACAGCAACGCAATGGCAACTCCAGCGCAGCCTCAATTCTTAGCCGGAAGAGCGCCGTACTTGGTCGTATCAATGATCCGCTCGAAGCAGAAGCTGACCGTGTTGCCAACACCGTGATGACTGCTCACGATCATTCCCCCGTGCCCATTTCGCAGGATCAAACACACTCGGTACGTGGAGCCTGGTACGACTTTGCAACAGATGCCGGCGAATGGGCACTCGGAAAGTTAGAAAGTGGCGGTAAAGCTGTTATTCATGGCGCGGAATGGGTTGGAGAAAATGCCTACGCGGGAGCAAAGTTGGTAGGAAATTGGACACTCGATAAGCTAAAAAATGCAAAGCAATGCTTTCAGTCACTTGGTAGCGCAGCTTCAAAGCTTGTTACCGGTGATTTTGACTCGTTGGCAGACCTGCTTGGCATCCCCGCTCCTGCAGGAGCCGATCCCTCTACGCTATCCACAATCATCGCAGCTCTCAAGCATCCATGTTTGCAAATGATTCCTGGATACGGACTGATCTCATCTTCAGTTGGCATTCTTGAGCGCGTTGGCGAATTCCTTGTAGGCGCTTATCGCCTGATGCAGAACCCGCAACCGTTGATCGATGGCATACGCAACGAAATAGGCAAGATGATTAACGGTATTGCCGGTTATGTGCAGGGATTGGTCACAAAAGCTTTAAAAGCTGTAGGGGCCAAAGCGCGCGAATTCGGCGAGGGTGTATGGCGTCATCTTGAACCTAAGCTGGATTATTTAGCTAAACACTGGTGGGAGGTTATTAAGGAAACAGGCTGGCAGCTCTTGTGGCCGTGGCCTTCTGTTGGCAAGGAACTGGGAAAGGTCTGGGACCATCTGAAAGCTGCTGGCGACCACTTATGGAATTTGCGCTTCAGCAAGGCAGTAGATGAAATTCTCGCAGTAGAAAGAGGAGTCAACTCCATTCTTGGTTCACTCTATGGATGGTTCTTCATCGCCTCCGTACTAGTGGGAGCCATTTTAGGCGGCATCTTTGGCGTGGGTGCAGGTGCCATTCCAGGCGCGATTGCGGGCGCAGCGTTTGCAGGAGATGTAGGCGAAGCACTGCTCTTACTTACTGTCGCAGTCGAGTCAGCCAGCCTTGGCAAGTCCGTCTATAACCTGATGGTCCAGAAAGAAACGGAGAGCGAGAAGGAAGCCGATTACGAACAGATAGCCAGTAGCAGTCTCACTCTGGCAATCACTGGAGTCATGGTTGTTCTCGGCGCAATTGCTGTCAAATTCGCTCAAGGTATCTTGTCCAAGGCTGCCCGTTTCCTTCGTCGCGCCGGAGCCGATGCAGATACAGCAGCAGCGTCCGGTATTGGCAAAGGTGTCAAAGGCGAGACTCCAAAAGTAGAATCGCCCAAAGCCGACGCACACAGCGCCGAGCCTGTTTCCGGAAAAGCAAAAAACGCTACTCCACAAGAAGCAGAGAGCATTAAAGCTCATGACCTTCCAGAACTTGAAAAGGAAGTGCATACGCCTGATAAGGTTCATCCTCCGGAAGATCCAGCCTTTGCAAAGAAATATGATGCCGAAGTCAAAGTTGGCGAGCACACATATCGGCGTTCGAATACGGATGCAACTTGGTGCCGCTTCTCAGAACCTCTCTGCGGAATCAACCTGGGTGAAGTAAATGCGGAAGTTGATGACGCTCTTGCGTCCGCAACCAAGGCAAAGCCCAAACTTTCAGACGAGGTTATCGATCTCGCGATTGAGCGGCTGCAAGAACGGCACAACATTGACCCCGCAAAGATTCCTGAACTCCGCCAATTCCTCCGTGATCATCCTGAAGCTCTTGAAGATATTGGAGAGCTGATGAAGGACACGCCGGACATGTTTGAGAAGCCGGAGATCGCTCCAGATGCGCAGTCATCGCGTGGTGGTTCAAAACCTGGTGAGTTGGGCAAGCTAGGCAAAGACCTTAGCCGAGCTGATGCGGTGAAGATATTCAAAGAAACCTGGATAACCGATGAAGCTGAGTTTACCGTCAAGCTTCCGGATGGAAGCGAGCGCACATTCATCGCTGATATGGGAACGATGGGCCCGAATGGCGAACCTACACTTGTTGAAGCCAAGTTTGGAAGCGGCGCAGGATTAACGGAACCTCAGGAAATTGGATATCCCATCGTATCTCAGCAAGGTGCCACACCTGCCAACGCATCCGCTACGAAGTTCGCGCAAAAGGCCTTCCCCGGTTGGAAACCCGGACAACCTATTCCGCCCACTCGCGTTCGTATCGATTACTGGGCAGGCACAAAGCGAACTTCAATATGGCTTCCGGCTGGGAAATAGTTGCATGCATTAAGAAGCCTCATATTTACTGGAAAAAGAAACGGCCTTGGGCGACGCTGAAATGGCAACAACGGAATGGAAGGCATACGAATATGCGTAAAAAACTAACCATCGGCATGGCCACTTATGACGATTACGATGGCGTCTATTTCACTGTGCAAGCCATTCGTCTCTTCCATCCTGAAATCACGGACGAAACAGAAATCCTCGTCGTAGACAATCACCCCAACGGCCCCTGCGCAGCCGATCTCAAAGCCCTCGAAAGCTGGGTCTCCGGCTATCGCTACATCCCCTTCAATCGCATTCAGGGAACAGCCGTCCGCGATGTAATCTTTCGCGAAGCCAATGCAGACTCCGTCCTCTGCATCGATTGCCACGTAATGTTTGCACCCTGTTCGCTGCGCCAGCTCATCGACTACTTGGATGCGCACCCCGACTCACGCGACCTGTTGCAAGGCCCGCTTGTCTACGATGACCTCCGCAACTTCTCCACGCACATGACCCCCACATGGTCCGCAGGAATGTATGGAGTATGGGGCAGCGACGCGCGCGCAGCCGATCCCTCCGCGCCGCCATTTGAAATTACGCTGCAAGGCTTGGGAGCCTTCGCATGCCACAAAGCCGCATGGACAGGCCTCAATCCCCGCCTCCGCGGCTTTGGTGGAGAAGAAGGCTACCTGCAGGAAAAGTTTCGCCGCGCAGGAGGCCGCACGCTCTGCATGCCATTCCTGCGCTGGGTTCATCGTTTCGGCCGCCCCCTGGGAGTTCCCTACCAGAACACATGGGAAGACCGCATCCACAACTACATGATTATTGCCGACGAACTGCGCTATGACCCCACACCGGCACTCGAACACTTTCGCCAGCACATCGGTAGCGAACCCGCAAACCGAATCATCTGTCAGGTCCAGTCGGAGATAAACAACCCATTCCACTTCTTCGACGCCATCTACTGCATCAATCTCGAACAGGAAAAAGACCGCTGGCACGATGC
This sequence comes from Occallatibacter sp. FHG110214_02, assembly GCF_059115385.1. Taxonomy (NCBI): domain Bacteria; kingdom Pseudomonadati; phylum Acidobacteriota; class Terriglobia; order Terriglobales; family Acidobacteriaceae; genus Occallatibacter; species Occallatibacter sp. FHG110214_02. Next base: position 82,271 of record NZ_JBZYWK010000021.1, read on the forward strand.
AACATCCCGCTTCCAACAGTTAGGCATCGCTTCGCGAATCCGTCGCTTTGAAGCAATCCAGACCCAGCACAACCATCACATCGGTTGCGGCCTCTCGCACCGAGCAATCATTGCGGAGGCCAAAGCACAAGGCCTTGAAAATGTTTTGGTCTTTGAAGATGACGTGCGCTTCACATCCGACGCACTCGCTGGCTTACGCCAGTCCCTGGATGAACTAAATGGCCGCGAGTGGAACCTGCTCTATCTTGGCGCATGCCGTTGGCATCGCGAAGTGCTGCCACTCCCCGGTTGCCAGCGCCTCGGGCTCGCCGGCCCGGTAACCTGCGCGCACGCAGTTGCCTATCATCACTCCGTCTTCGACCGCATACTGAACGACATGCCCAATGAAAATGCCGCAATGGAGCAGTGGCTGCAAACCCATCACGGCATCGATCAGTACTACGCCTTCACCCTTACAGAAAATAAATTTCTGCTCTCGCCGGTTATCGCAACTCAGACAAGCATTCTGCCCATGGAGAGTGTAGAAGTGCAACGCATGCTGGTCTAAGCGGCACGCGGCAACAAGCAACGTGCGGCTCACAGGCTAACTCCGAATATCCTTCAGCAGAACTTCAATCTCCTGCTTCGCTGCGGCATCAATCGGCAGCAGTGGCAGCCGAGCCTTCCCGCCATAGTAGCCATTAAAGTCACACGCATACTTCACGCCACTGATTCCCAACCCATTCACAATCCGCTGGCTCGGTCCCACAATCCGTTCCTGCTTCGCTTTCGCCAGCTCCAGGTCGTGATCCTTCCATGCAAGATAAATCTCCTGGCAAGCCTGCGGAGCGCACGCTGCAAACGCAATCACAGCTCCCGCCGCGCCAGCTTCCAGCGCATCGAGCAACGTTTCAGCCGAGCCCGTCAGAACCTGAAAGCCAACTTCCTTCGTCCGCGTCTTAATCGGAGCCACCGGCGGAGCTACAGCAAGAGCCACACCGCCGCCCAGCTCGCCCACCGGAACAAACCCACTTTCCGTCGTCTCCACCTTTGGATTCAACATGCGTTCCGTCACCGGCCCAAACACCGTCGTCACCGGAACCGTCCGCGTAGGCGCAGTCCGCGTCGCTTCAATCAGCGACTTCACATGCGCCACATCGCCGGTCGAATCCTTCAGCCCGATAATGTTCGGGTGCTTCGCCAACTCCGCCACAACCGCAGCCGAAAACTTGTAAGGCACAAACTTCGGCACGTTATACAGCAGCACCGGCAGCGGCGATCTGTCCGCCACGCTGCGAAAATAATGCATCACCGCGGCATCACTCATCGCAGGCGCGTAATACGTTGGAGCCTTCACCAGCACCGCATCATAGCGAGCCGCAGCAGCAACCTCGGCCAGTTCCACCGTCGCCTTTACGCTCTCGCGCCCTACGCCGGCAATCAGCACCTTCTCCGCCGCCGCAATATCCGCTGCGGTCTTCAAAACCTCGCGGGATTCCTCATCGCTCAGCTCCACAGCCTCGCCCGTTGAGCCAAGCACAACCATTCCGGACAGCAGAGAGCGCGAATACCGCGCAACATTGGCCTCAAGCTTGCGGAAATATATCCGCTCATCCGCATAAAACGGCGTCGTAATCGCAGCAAAGATACCTTCGATGTACATGTCATCATTGTAAGCCGTGCCCGCGATTCCCCGCCTGCCCACAAATGCGCCATTGCTCACAACAGCCGCGGGATATATACATAAATCAGGCCATATAGGAGCTTTTCAGCAAATGCCCACCAGATTCGCTTCCGCAAATGCGGAAGAAGTGGACTTCGGACAACATGGACTGACCAGGCAGGCAATCTTCTTTTTCCTGCACTGCGCCATCGCCGTCGCAGCATGGTTTGCCATGATGCTGGTCGGCTACGCCATCAACCCCACGTTCGTTCCGCAGCTCATCGTTCTCGCGTTCTCTGCCGTCATCCCGCTCATAGTCGGATATATCGTCGCCCGCATCCGTCCCAACGAGATGGCAATGCACATCTGGCTCGCCGGAATCATCTGGATACTCTGCATGAGCCTCTGGATTCTCGACATGCCCACCGGCCCCAACGCCTGCCTCAACTGCACCGCTGCGGAGAAGCTCACCCGCACCTTCTTCAGTTTCCCCTCACCCAGCGGACTGTTCGATGACAACGGCCCTTTCTTCGCCACCTGGCCCGCAGCCGCACTCATCGGCTATGCCATCGGAGCCCGCTTCGCCATCAGTCGCACCACCAAGCACGAAGAATAACTCCACACCAAAACAAACGAGGTACGAGCATGGCTCGTACCTCGTTTTGATTTACAGCAAAGCAGCCTTATGCCCGCGCCGCATGTAACCCCTGCAGCGCATTCACCGTAATCTGCTTCTTCTGCGTAGCCGCAATTCCTTCGAGAGCCGCCTGCGCTGCCGCAATCGTGGTAATCGTAGGAACCCGCCCCAGCACAGCCGCCCGCCGAATCGCCTTCTCATCAAAGAACGGGTCTTGTCCATGCGGCGTATTGATAATCAACTGAATGCGTTCGCCCTTGATAAGGTCCACAACATTCGGCCTGCCTTCCTTCACCTTGAAGACGCGCTCCACAGTCAGCCCCGACTTCTCCAGCGCATTCGCCGTGCCTTCCGTAGCTACCAGCTTGAATCCAAGGTCAACAAAGCGATGCGCCAATTCCACGGCAGCAACCTTGTCCCCATCATTCACGCTGAAGAAGACTGTTCCGCCTGAAGGAAGCAACTGCCCCGCTGAAAGCTGTGCCTTGGCGAATGCCTCGCCAAAGCTGGCCGCCACGCCCATCACCTCGCCCGTAGACTTCATCTCCGGACCAAGCACCGTATCCACACCGGCAAACTTATTCCACGGAAACACCGGCGACTTCACATAAAAATGATCGCCAACCTCAAGGTCCCTTCCGTTAGCAACCTGCTCCGGCAAAAGCTCCTTCAGCGTGCGTCCCGTCATCAACCGCGCCGCAACCTTCGCCAGCGGTATACCCGTAGCCTTGGAAACATAAGGCACCGTACGCGAAGCACGCGGATTGACTTCAATCACATACACATGATCCTTGCCGTCCGCATCCTTCTGAATCGCGAACTGCAAGTTGACGAGACCAACAACCTTCAACGCCAGCGCAAGCTTCCGCGTATACTCGCGAATCGTATTCAGCGTTTCTTCTGCAATACCAACCGCAGGCAACACGCAGCTGGAATCGCCCGAGTGAATTCCGGCTTCTTCAATGTGCTGCATGATTCCGGCAATCACCACATCCTTGGAATCGCAAAGCGCATCCACATCAACCTCAATTGCGCTCTCCAGGAAGTGGTCAATCAGCACAGGCCGCTCTTGCGAATACTCCACAGCCTCGCGCATGTACTTCGACACGGCGTCGGCATCATAAGCAATCACCATCGCGCGCCCGCCGAGAACATACGAAGGCCGCACCAGCACCGGATAACCAATCTTCTCGCCAATCGCCAGCGCCTGCTCCACACTCGTCGCAGTACCACCTGCGGGCTGCGGAATCCCCAAATCAACCAGCAGCTTTCCAAACTGCTTGCGGTCTTCCGCCAAATCAATCGACTCCGGCGAAGTGCCAATAATCGGCACGCCCGCAGCCTTCAGCCTGTGCGCAAGGTTCAGCGGCGTCTGCCCGCCATACTGCACGATCATGCCAATCTTCGCGCCGGCCTTGGCCTCGTGCTCGTAAATCGCCAGCACATCCTCAAGCACCAACGGCTCAAAGTACAACCTATCGCTGGTATCGTAATCCGTCGAAACGGTCTCCGGATTGCAATTCACCATGATGGTCTCGTAGCCGTCATCCTTCAGCGCAAACGCCGCATGGCAGCAGCAGTAATCAAACTCAATTCCCTGCCCAATCCTGTTCGGCCCCGAACCAAGAATAATAATCTTCGGCTTATCGGTTGCAGGCGCTTCGTCTTCCTCGTCATACGTCGAGTAAAGATAAGGCGTCTGCGACTCAAACTCCGCCGCGCAGGTATCGACAAGCTTGAAGACCGGCTTCACGCCCTTGCCTTCGCGAAGCTCACGAACAAGCTTCACGCCATCATGCCCTTCAAGATTCCACTCGGTAGCAATGCGCTCATCGCTAAGCCCAAAGCGCTTCAGCTTGCGCATCGCATCTTCCGTAATCGCTTCGGGAGAAGTCTTGGCAATCGTCTGCTGCTCCAGCGTAATCTCGCGAATCTGATGCAGGAACCACGGGTCCATCCCCGTCAGCCGCGCAACCTCGCGCACGCTCATCCCGCGTTCAAACGCAAACCGAATGTATCCCAATCGCTCAGGCCGCGGCGTAACCAGCATCTGCGTAAGACGGCGCGGTTCCAGCACTTCGCTGCCAGTCTTCTTGCCCGTCTCCAGCGCGCGCCACGCCTTCATCATCGATTCCTTGAAGGTGCGCCCAATCGCCATCACTTCGCCCACAGACTTCATCTGCGGTCCCAGCACATCATCCGCGCCGGCAAACTTCTCAAACTGCCACTTCGGAATCTTCGTCACGACATAATCAATCGTCGGCTCAAAGCAAGCCGGCGTCATCTTCGTAATGTCGTTCGGAATCTCATCGAGCGTGTAACCAACCGCCAGCTTCGCCGCAATCTTCGCAATCGGAAATCCCGTAGCCTTCGAAGCAAGCGCAGAAGACCGCGAAACACGCGGGTTCATCTCAATCACAGTCATGCGCCCGTTCGCCGGATTCACCGAGAACTGCACATTCGATCCGCCCGTCTCCACACCAATTTCGCGCATCACGGCAATCGCCGCATCGCGCATCTTCTGGTACTCGCGGTCGGTCAGCGTCTGTGCCGGAGCCACCGTAATCGAGTCGCCCGTATGCACGCCCATCGGGTCAAAGTTCTCAATTGAGCAGATGATGATGACGTTGTCCGCAAGGTCGCGCATCACCTCCAGCTCATATTCCTTCCAGCCGAGAACACTCTCTTCAATCAAGCACTCATGCACCGGAGAGAGATCAAGACCGCGAGCAAGAATCTCCATCAACTCTTCGCGGTTGTAAGCAATACCTCCGCCCGAGCCACCAAGAGTAAACGAAGGCCGAATCAGTACAGGAAACCCATTCTTCGCCGCAAAGTCCAACCCATCGCGAAGATTATTCACCAGCGCAGACTTCGAAACATCCAGCCCGATGCGCAACATCGCATCCTTGAACAGCAGCCTATCCTCAGCCTTCTTAATCGCCTCAAGCTGCGCGCCAATCAACTCCACGCCATACTTTTCGAGAACGCCCGCATCGGCAAGATCGACAGCGAGATTCAACGCCGTCTGCCCGCCCACAGTAGGCAGCAGCGCAAACTTGCCCGAGCCCTTGGGCATCATCTCCACTTCGCGCCGAATAATCTCCTCAACATAAGCCGGCGTCAGCGGCTCAATGTAGGTGCGGTCGGCAAGCTCAGGGTCCGTCATGATGGTGGCCGGGTTAGAATTCACCAGCACCACCTCATAGCCATCCTGCTTGAGCGCCTTGCAAGCCTGCGTACCGGAGTAATCAAACTCCGCCGACTGCCCAATCACAATCGGCCCCGAGCCGATCACCAAAATCTTCTGAATGTCATTTCTGCGTGGCATTATTCACTCAAACCCATGTGCAAATTTTGCGGCGCATCTCTTCACGCCCAAAAAACAGCGGAGCCAAAAGCCCCGCTGCTCTTACTAAACCAACCGCATACAAGAAAGGATGAAGGTCATCCCTTCCACTCCTCCATCAAATTCCGAAAATCCCGGAACAGATAATGCGAGTCATGTGGTCCCGGCGCAGCCTCCGGGTGATACTGCACGCTGAACAGCGGCAGCGTCTTATGCCGCAGCCCTTCCAGCGTATTGTCATTCAAATCCACGTGCGTCAACTCAACTTCATTCGCATTCACCGAATCCGGATCAACTGCGAAGTTGTGGTTATGCGCCGTAATCTCCACCTTGCCGGTAACATTATTCCGCACAGGATGATTTCCGCCATGGTGTCCGAACTTCAGCTTGTAAGTCTTGCCGCCAAGCGCCAATCCCGTAAGCTGGTGCCCTAGGCAAATCCCAAAGACCGGCACACGCCCCAGCATTCCGCGAATTGACTTCACGGCATACTCAACCGGCTCCGGATCCCCCGGCCCATTCGACAGAAACACGCCATCCGGCTTCATCGCCAGCACGTCGTCAGCGGAAGTCTGCGCCGGAACCACCGTCACCTTCAGCCCTTCGCGCACCAGCATCCGCAGAATGTTCTGCTTCATGCCAAAGTCGTACGCAACAACATGAAGCTCCGGCTTATCAACCGCAGGAAACAGCAGCGGATCGCCCGTCTGGTTCCGAGCATCGTTCGTATCAAAGGTATAGACAGACTTGGTAGAAACCACCTTCGCCAAATCCGTCCCAACCATTTTGGGAATCGCTCGAGCCTTCGCCACCAGCGCGTCCACGTCCGTTGTCTGCGTCGAGATAACCCCACGCATCACGCCGTTGTCGCGCAAGTGCCGCACCAATGCCCGCGTATCAATCTCCGCCAGCACCGGAATCTGGTAGCGTTCCATGTACTCGTCGGTCACCTGTTCCGAGCGCCAGTTCGAGCTGACACGCGAAAACTCGCGCACAATCAGTCCTTCAATGTACGGCTTGGCCGCCTCATTGTCTGCCTGGTTGGTCCCGTAGTTTCCTATCTGGGGATTGGTGAGAACGACGATCTGTCCGGCATAGGAAGGATCAGTTGCGATTTCCTGATAACCGGTAAGGGATGTATTAAAAACAACCTCGCCCTGGGCTTCTCCAGGTGCCCCGTAGCCTTCGCCGCGGAAAACGCGCCCGTCTTCGAGCGCAAGTATAGCTTGCATCGCCTCTCCGAGGAGTGGATTCAATCGATTTTAGCAGGTTTCGCTTTTCTGTGCCCGGCACATTCTTACATTCCTGTTAACAGGTGTTTAGGAACATTTTCCACCAGCAAAACGTATACCTCTCTGCAATGTCCAATTTCCTTTTGATTCGCACGTGCTCGGCCATTCTGCTTGCGGGAATCGCAACCAGCGCAATTCCCTGCTCAGCGCAGAATCAGCAGCCTTACCAGCAAACCGATCAGCAAACTCCCATCCTCCGCACCGAGACGCACCTGGTGAACTTCACCTTCAGCGTTCACCGCCCCGACGGCACTTTGGTCAACGGCCTTCAGCGCGAGAGCTTCTCCGTCGCCGAAGACGGCATGCCGCAGAAGATCGCCTTTTTCAGCAAAGAAACCGAGCTCCCTCTGACGCTAGGCCTGATCGTGGATATGAGCGACAGTCAAAGCAAATTCTTCAAGCGGCACCGCAAAGATATTGAAGATTTTCTGAACACAGTTGTGCGCCCGCAAGATGAACTCTTCAGCATCTGTTTCGGAAATCACCTTCGCGTTACCAGCGAAAAAACCTCGTCCATAGGTGCGGTAATGGAGCAGCTTGCACGCTTCGACAAAGGCGAACGCAACTATCCAGAGTTGGCTCCCGAAGACAACCGCGACAAGCAGGACGGAGGTGGAACCGCTCTTTACGATGCCGTGTACTACAGTGTCGGAGCCAGGCTCGCGCAAGCCTCAGGCCACCGCCGCGCACTGGTGCTCTTTACAGATGGCGAAGAAAACGCCAGCGCTCATGACCTGTTGGATGCCATCGACGCCGCGCGCGAAAACGACACGCTCATCTATGCCATCCGCTACACCGATGAAAAGCAGATTACGCCGCACTCCCGCCAAGGAATCTCAGCATTACATCATCTTTCGTCAGAAACAGGCGGCTCGGATTTTGATGCGCTCCACACGGACATCACGCAGGCCTTCGAGCAGATCGCCAATGATTTGCGGTCGCTTTACTCCGTTGCCTACTACCCAACCAACCATAACCGCAACGGAGAATTCCGCCACGTAACCGTCACCACCACGGCAGATGCCGCTTACTCTGTCCGTGCGCGAACTGGCTACTACGCCCGCTAATTCACCACGCCAGCATCCCGCGTAGGCCAGTAAATAAACGCCGCCTTGCCGTAAACAAGCTCACGCTCCACCGGCCCAAACTCCCGACTGTCCGACGAAATCGACCGATGGTCGCCCATCATGAAGTAGCAATCCATCGGCACAACAATCTCCGCCATCGATCGCTCATCGCGAAACTCATCCGGCACATAAGGCTCCGCCAGCCGCTTGCCGTTCAAAATCACATCGCCGCGATCAATCCGCAGCCTGTCTCCCGGCACCGCAATCACGCGCTTAATGTAGCTCTTCTCCGGGTCGCGCGGATAATGAAACACCACCACATCCCCGCGATGAATCGCCTCAAAGTGGTAGACAAACTTGTTGATGAAGAGCCGGTCGTGATCCTCCAGCCGCGGCAGCATACTCGTGCCTTCCACGCGCACCGGCTGATAGAGAAACATAATAATCAGCACCGAAACGCCAATCGCCACCACCACATCGCGCACCCACAGCATCATGCTGTTCGTGCTGCGCACCGCATCTTGCTGCTCAGAATACGACGCCATAGCCGCAATGCACTCGTCCCGCTGTCTCTCAACAGCTTCCGTCTCTGAATTTTCCTGGGAAATCATGACCTTCAACTATTACTTTAGCTCAATTGCATCCTAGCGTGCCCGGCGGACACAACAAATGCAGCTTCTCCGGCTTAGCGAGCGGCTTCGCCTGTTCTCCCGCCGGAACCAGCCCCGCTGCCGTAGCACCGCTCAGGTTCTCATCCTGCAAAACCAGCGGCCGCTGCAGCACCATCTCCACCTGCTCACCCGCCCGGATATTCACATCCGCACCACGCGTAAACAGCGACACAAGCCCCGCTGCCGCCACACCACCTGCAATCCCGGCCACACCGCCCGCCAGCGGATGCCCCGACTCCAATCCCCCAACCGACCCCACCGTTCCGCCCGTAGGAATCGCAATCGCCGCGGCCTTTCCCATATTCCGCGTCTTGTCGCCGTCCTGCTCAACAGTGCCCTCGCCGTTATCCTTCACCGTCTGCTTGCTCGCGCCCGGCAGAGAGTTCACCAGCCCCGGAATCTCCACCACGCTCCCATTCGGAAACACAATCGAAGTAAAGTGCATATCAAGCTGCGCCTTGCCCTTCACACGCCCCGCCCGCTGCACTCGGTCCACCACGCCCTGCACATATACGCCCGCCGGAATCATCACCTTGTTCCCCACCACCACCGGAAACGTCGAAACAAGATAAACCCCATCCCCTGGCTTGGCGCTCTTCGTATTCACAGAGCTTTTCAGTTGCAGCAGAACCTTCGTCCCCGCTGGCACTGTATAAGTCTTCTTCTCAGCGGCAACATTCAACACAGCCCCCTGCGTCTGCGCCTCCTGTCCCGCCGCCATCCCGCAAGCCCAAAGCACCGCCGCACTCAGCCCTGCAATCGCAACACGCATCCCCATCCCCCACAACATTCTTGTACCGATAGACGGAATCCTTGCGTTCAAGGATAGTCCCATCCTTCTCAATTCGCTGATACGATGCAAACAAAGTGCCGCCACCACTCCAACCCGACGCAACAACACGCTTCGCGCCCGCCATCCGCGTCCTTCAGGATGCCATTGAAGCCCGCGCCTTCCCCGGCTGCTCCTTCGGCCTCCTCGCCAACAATCAGGTCCTTCTTCAATCCTCACTAGGCCGCCAAACCTATGACACTGCCAGCCCTGCTATCACCCCGGAAACCCTCTACGACATCGCCAGCGTAACGAAAGTCGTCATCACCACCGCCGCCTCCATGCTCCTCTACCAGCGCGGCATCCTCGACCTCGACACTCCACTCGGCGAACTCCTCCCCGGCTTCGTAGTTGGCCGCCCGCACGGCTCTCAGGCCCGCCATGTCCTCATCCGTCACCTGCTGGCACACAACTCCGGCCTACCCGGCTACGTAAAATTCTTCGAGCACCACACCACGCCCCTCGGCCTTCTCCGAGCCGCCCTCGAACTCCCCATCGAAACCGCTCCCGGCACCCGCGCCGAATACTCCGACCCCGGCTTCATCCTCCTCGGCAAGGCCATAGAAGTCCTCACGCACGAGCCCCTGACCCAGTGGGCCTACCGAGAAATCCTAACGCCCCTCGGCATGTCCGCTTCCTGCTTCTGCCCGCGCCCGCAACAGCACCCGGCCATCCCCCCCACAGAAAACGACACATGGTTTCGCCACCGCATCATTCAAGGCGAAGTGCAAGACGAAAACGCCTCCGTCCTTCACGGAGCCGCCGGTCACGCCGGCCTCTTCTCCAACATCCCTGATCTTCTAAGCTTCGCCGCCGAAATCCTAACGCCCAATAAACTCTTCACCCCAAAAACCATCGAGACATTCTCAAAGCGCCAGCCCCCGCAAGGCAGCTCCCGAGCACTCGGCTGGGACACCCCATCCGAAAACTCCAGCTCAGGCAGCCATTTCTCGCCCAACTCCATCGGCCACTTAGGCTACGCCGGCACCTCCCTATGGATAGACCGCGAAGCCAACCTCGCTATAGCCCTCCTAACCAACCGCACCTGGCCCGCCCGCCAATCCCAGCAAATCAAGCTCATCCGCCCGGCCTTCCACAACGCGATAAGAGAAGACTTATAAGCACACTCCGTTGTCTTTGCAGTTGCCTTCCTTGTCCCTTTTCCCTTTGTCCCTGCCTTTACCTGTCCCCTGCACCCCGTACCCTGTCCCCTTGCTTTACTAAATACCTCTGTAACCACACCCGGATTTTCTACTGTTTCACTTCGTGGCATTGCAGGAGTACAATCCCAGATATAGGGATAGATTCGATGGCCACAACAATAGTGACGCACGAGACGGAAACGGCAGCAAACCACTCGCCCACCCGTCAAGACCCCGCATCCCTCCTCCAGCAGCTCACCACCGAGAGCCAAAACGACGCATCCCAGGGCTTCGATACCAAGTCCGCTCTCGAAATAGCCCGCATCATCAATCACGAAGACTCCAAGGTTGCCGGCGCAGTCAAAAAGGCAATCCCCGAGATCGCGCAGGTCATCGACAAAGTTGCCCGCGCCCTTCGCGATGGTGGACGGCTCATCTATGTAGGAGCAGGTTCGTCAGGCCGCATCGCCTCACTCGATTCATCCGAGTGTCCTCCCACTTACTCCACCGCACCGGGCCAGATTCAGTACCTCATGGCCGGCGGTCCCAAGGCTCTCGCCTCCTCCGTTGAAGTAAATGAAGACTCCGAAGAGCTGGGTCAGAGAGACATCGCCCGCCGCCGTCCTACCCGCAAAGATGTAGTCATTGGCGTCTCAGCCTCAGGCCGCACGCCCTACGTGGTAGCAGCCACCGCTTACGCCCGCGCCCGCGGAGCCTACACCGCCGCCGTAACCTGCAACCCCGGCACGCCGCTCGCAGACGCGGCAGACATCGCCATCGTTGCAGAAGTTGGCCCCGAAGTCGTCTCCGGTTCTACGCGCATGAAGGCCGCCACCGCGCAGAAGATGATCCTCAACATGATCTCTACCGGAGCCATGACGCGCCTTGGCTACGTGTACGAAAACCTCATGGTCAACGTACACATGCAGAACTCCAAGCTGGTAGAGCGCGGCATCCGCGTACTCATGAAGGCCTGCAACATTGACCGCGCCACCGCCGTCGAAACCATCAAGTGCTCAGGCCGCAGCATTCCCGTAGCGCTGGTCATGCTCAAAGCAGGCGTGGACAAACCCGAAGCAGTCCGCCGCCTCGCCAAATCCGACGGCAACGTCCGCCTAGCCATCGAAGACAACGTCCTCGAACTGTAAAAGTCCTCACATTGCATAAAAAGGGGCCCCCTCAGGGCCCCTTTTATTTTTGCCCACCTGCTTACAGTCCGCTGGGAGCCGCTGCCGGAGCAGCCATCTTCGCCTTCCGGGCCGCATGATGCGCCTTGCGGTTCTCCTGGATCTGCGTATAAAGCTGCTTCTGCTGGTCATTCAACACGGCCTGGATTTTTGTGTTCGAGTCATCCATGATGCCCTTCGCCTTGGCGCGCTTATCCGCCTTGGCCACGGAGGTATCCGTCCGCAGAGCCCGCAACTGGGTATTGCGGTCCGCCAGGATCGGCTTAATCTGGTTCACCTGGTCGTCGCTCAGGTTCAGCGTGCTGGCCAGTTGCCCAAGCTGCCCGCGCCCATGCCGTCCATGACGCCGGTGATGCGGCGTACCGCTATCCGGCGTCTGCGAAGCCTGCGCCCCGGCAGCCGGAGCTGCCTGCCCAGCCTGCGCCGAAGCAAACACCGCGCCCGAAGCCAGCAGCGCGCCAAGAACAAAAGCAGCCTTAGGAACAAAACCTACCTTACGCGATTTCATGTACAACCTCTCCATCAGGCCAGTCTTGATTACCAGAAAACAAGGGGAGCCCAACCAGCCGGATGCAAAGTTAGAACCCCACTCCGCCCCGAGAGTTGCACCCATAAAGTTAAAGGATTGGTGAAAGCACAGCGTCTCGGACTACTCGCCGCAGCAACATGAGGTTTTAAGGTACATATCTCGACACTGATACAAACACGCAAGCTAGTTACACTGAAACTTCAGGCATCTTCTGAGGTATCAGCAATCCCATGGACAAATTCCTAATCACCGGCGGCACGCCGCTCGAAGGCACCATCCGCGTCTCCGGCGCAAAGAACTCCGCGCTCCCCTGCATGGCCGCGGCCATCCTCACTGAAGACGAAGTCGTCCTCGAAAACATCCCGCAGGTCAAAGACATTGCCACCGAGCGCAAGCTGCTGGCCTCCATGGGAGCAGACGTGGACCTGGGCGAGCCGCACCTCACGCGCATCCGCTGCGCCGTCCTCTCCGACCCCGTCGCCAAGTACGAAATCGTCAAGACCATGCGCGCCAGTTCGCTGGTCCTCGGCCCGCTCGTCGCCCGCACCGGTCTCGCCCGCGTCGCCATGCCCGGCGGCTGCGCCATCGGAGGTCGTCCCATCGATCTCCACATCAAGGGTCTCGAAAAGATGGGTGCCGAAATCGTGCAGGAGCACGGCTACCTCGAAGCCCGCGCCAAACGCCTCCACGGCGCACACCTCGTCTTCGACAAAATCACCGTCACCGGCACGGAAGACCTCCTGATGGCCGCCGCGCTAGCCGAAGGCGAAACCCTCATGGAGAACGCCGCCCGCGAGCCCGAAGTCGTAGACCTCGCCGCTCTGCTCACCAAGATGGGCGCAAAAATCGAAGGCGCAGGCACCTCCACCATCCGCGTACAGGGCGTCGATAGCCTCCACGGCGCACATCACACCATCATCCCCGACCGCATCGAGGCCGGAACCTTCCTCGCCGCCGGCGTCATCACCAACGGCAGCCTCACCATCGCCAACTGCGCCCCCTCACACCTCGGCGCAGTCATCGCAAAAATGCAGGAAGCCGGCGCAAACATCGAAGTCACCGGCCCCGACACCATCCAAATCCGCCCCAACGGAGGCTTCCACGCCGCCGACATATCCACGGAAGAGTACCCCGGCTTCCCTACCGACATGCAGGCGCAGTACATGGCCCTCGTCACGCAGGCCGAAGGAACCAGCCACGTCAAAGAAAACATCTTTGAAAACCGCTTCATGCACGTGCAGGAACTCGTCCGCATGGGCGCAAACATCAAGGTAGACGGCCGCACCGCTACGGTTCGCGGCAAGTCGCGCCTCTCCGGAGCCTACGTCATGTGTTCCGACCTCCGCGCCTCCGCCAGCCTTGTTCTGGCAGCCCTCGTCGCCGACGGCATCTCCGTCCTCGACCGCGTCTACCACATGGACCGCGGCTATGAGCACATCGAACAAAAGCTTCGCGGCGTCGGCGCAAAAATCGAGCGTGTAAGCTCCGCCCCCGACCCAGCCGAAGCCGAATAACCAATCAGAAAACAAAAAGCCCGGACATCTCTGTCCGGGCTTTTCTGTCAGTGCTTACGCCTGATGGCCTCCGCCCCCCTGGCCGGGGCCGCGTCCACCGCGACGGCGGCGACGGCGGTTGTTTCTGCCGCCCGCCGGACCACGCCCGCCCGCCTGCTGCTGTCCAGCAGGAGCAGGAGCGCCATCCGCACGGTTAAAGTTCGGCTCGTTCTCCTCGTCGAATTCTTCGCCTTCCTCATCATCATCAAAGTCCTCTCCGCCTTCAATGAGAATCGTGCTCTGGTTCGAGCGCGGCTGCCGCTCGTCGAACTCATTACGCGGCGCACGAGGCGCAGCCGGAGCAGCGGGGGCTTCTTCGGTGCTTTCTTCCTCCACCGGAGTTCCCTGCGCAGCGGCCAGCTTGGCCTTCTGTTCCTTGATGAGCGCCTTGCGGCTGAGCTTGATGCGGTTGCCTTCGATAGCGAGAACCTTCACCATCACCTGGTCGCCTTCGCGAAGCTCGTCCTTCACATCCTTCACGCGGTGTTCCGCAATTTCAGAGATGTGCAGCAGGCCGTCGGTGCCGGGGAACAGTTCAACAAACGCGCCGAACTCCGCCAAACGAACAACCTTGCCAAGATAAGTCTTGCCAATCTCCGGCACGGCGGTGATGTCGTTAATCATCGCCAGCGCGCGGTTCAGGCCGTCCGCGTCAGACGACGCCACCGAAACCTTACCGGTATCGTCAACGTCAATCTTGGCGCCCGTCTGCTCCACGATGCCGCGGATGGTCGCGCCACCCTTGCCGATGAGGTCGCGAATCTTGTCCGTCGGAATCTGCACGGTCTCGATGCGCGGCGCGTACTTCGAGCGCTCCGTGCGAGGTCCGTCGAGAACGGCGTCCATCTTATCCAGCAGGAAGATGCGGCCCTGACGAGCCTGCTCCATCGCTTCCTGCAGAATCTGGCGAGTCAGACCGCCAATCTTAATGTCCATCTGCAGTGCCGTAATACCCTTGCGAGTACCCGCTACCTTGAAGTCCATATCGCCGTAGTGGTCTTCCGCACCGGCAATGTCGGTCAGGATGGCGTAATCATCGCCTTCCTTCACAAGACCCATGGCCACACCTGCAACCGCGCCCTTGAGCTTGATGCCTGCATCCATCAGCGCCAGCGAAGCACCGCAGACCGAAGCCATCGACGAAGAACCGTTCGACTCCAGAATGTCGGAAACCACGCGATAGGAATAAGGCGACTCAGACTGCTCAGGAAGCACAGCCGAAATAGCGCGCTCCGCAAGAGCGCCATGGCCCACTTCGCGGCGTCCCACGCCCGTCATACGTCCTGTTTCACCAACGGAGAACGGCGGGAAATTATAGTGAAGCATGAAGTTCTTCTTCTGCTCACCCTCGTAGCTTTCCAGGCGCTGTCCGTCATCGGCAGTACCGAGCGTAGCCGTCACAAGAGCCTGCGTCTCGCCACGGGTAAACAGGGCCGAGCCATGCGTACGCGGCAGAACACTCGTCTCAATGCTGATGGGACGAATCTCATCAAACGCGCGGCGGTCAGGACGGATGCGGTCCTTCGTCACCTGCTCGCGGAAGGTGCGCTCACGCAGCGTCTCATAGTAGCCGCCAAGCTTCTTCTTCGCACCGGTCGTGTCATCCGCGGGAATCTCGGCTGCCAGCTCGTCCTTAATCTGCTTCACGAGCGCATAGCTCGTAATCTTGTCGTGCTTCTTGGTGTCGAGCGCGTCCTTCAGCTTCTCGCCAACCTTTGCCTTCAGCTCGCCGTAGTAGGCTTCGTCAAACTCCGGAGCCACAAACGCGCGCTTCGGCTTGCCGGCCTTGGCAACCAGCTCTTCAATCGCCGCAACAATCTTCTTGATTTCCGTGTGGGCAAATTCAATGGCTTCGAGAATAACCTCTTCCGCCTCTTCCTTCGCGCCAGACTCGATCATCACGATGCCGTCCTTGTGGCCGACAACCATGATGTTCAGCGTCGAAAGCGGACGCTCGGCGTAGGTGGGGTTGATGATGAGCTCACCATTCACGCGGCCCACGCGAACCGCGGCAACAGTCGCGCCAAACGGAATATCCGAAAGAGCAACAGCAGCCGCAGCGGCGTTAATCGCCACCACATCAGGATCGTTGTCCTTATCCGCGGAGAAAACCAAGGCAATCACCTGCGTCTCGTTGCGGAAACCGTCAGGGAACAGCGGGCGGATGGGCCGGTCAATCTGGCGGGAAGTCAGAATTTCCTTCTCGCTCGGACGGCCTTCGCGCTTGATGAAACCACCGGGGATACGTCCGCCGGCATACGTGTACTCGCGGTAATCCACCGTGAGCGGGAAAAAATCGATGCCCTCGCGGGGGTCGGGAGACGCCACAGCCGTGGACAGAACCACAGTCTCACCCAGGGTGACAAGAGCGGCGCCAGAGGCCTGCTTGGCCATGCGCCCGGTCTCAAAGACCAGTCGCTTACCGCCGGCAAGCTCGACGGCTACTTCATGCTTAGTCGACATAATGTCCTCTTTCCTCGAAATCGAGAAACTCATTTGATTTTTCTGCTTGGGAAATTTGGGGTTGAAAGGCGCCCGGATGATGGGAAGAAGTGCGGAATGGGGAGCGAGGCCTGTTTTTCAAAACAGGGCCACGGGGAGCAGATGCAGCACCGAGCATAAAGCTCTGCGGCAAAAGCTCGCAGGATACACCACGGCCCGGGTTTCTGAGGGAAACCAGGGCCGGGACCAATCCGCGGTCTGGGCGCTTCCAGGTCAATGTGTACTTTCTGAGGGGTTTACTTGCGGATTCCGAGCTTGCCGATCACGTCGCGGTAGCGGTCCGTGTCGTGCGTCTTCAGGTAATCCAGCAGACGGCGGCGCTTGCTCACAAGCTGCAACAGGCCACGGCGCGATGCGTGATCCTTCTTGTGTGTCTTGAAATGCTCAGTCAGCTCGCCAATCCGCTCACTCAGAATTGCAATCTGGACTTCGGGGGAACCGGTGTCCGTCGCGTGGGTGCGGAAGCGTTCAATCAGGTCGGTTTTCTTAGCAGTCGCCAGCACGGCGTTGATACTCCTATTTCGTTCTCAGTCCACTCTCAAGTGTCTATTGTGAGAGTACCATGAAAAGCCTTCTCAGGAAACCCCAATGGGGCCCGAAACAGGCTCACAAGTCCAGACAATTCAATAAGGTCCACTGGATTCAATCCATAAACGGATATTCCAGGTAAGGCTTCGAGACGCTGAGAACCTTATCCGCAGGCGACTCCTCTATCCGGCTGCCTGAATTCCCGTCCTGCAAAAACGCCACGGTGACCTTGATAAAGTGGCATTTCCGGAAAACATACCGGGAATTCTCGCGAATCTGAAGCCCGCCATCCAGCACAAAATCCCGCTCGACAGCTTCCCTCCTCTCGCCCGCCTTCAAGTGGTCCGTAGCCGCAATCGCCTCTTTCAAAAGCTCTTCCACCGGATCCTGACTCTCTAGCCTTACGCCAGAAAAGAAAGCCAGCATGAAGAGCACCGCAGCAATCATGCCCAATTTCACGGCCCTGCTCATCGACTCACCTCCACCCGGCGTCGAGAGTCAGCTATTGCGTCCCACCCACCGAAGCCTCATCCCCCACCCAGTAATTCGCCCGCGCCACAATCCGCGCCCCATAATCCTGGGCCAGCCGAACCTTCAGCGTATGCAGCCCCGGCGTAGGGTCCGACGGACTGAAGGTAAGCAGATACCGATTCCGCGTATGCCGCGCCGCATCCATCACCCGCGCCTGAAACTTCTTATCACCGGTAAAGGTTGTGTACTCGCCCCCACTCATCTGGGCAATCTCTTTCGTCACATTCTTCTTCATCGCCTGCACCAGCATCACCAGTGAAGAAAGCATGCTCATTGTCGGAGCCTCATCCGGTTCCTTCGTCGCGTCATGCAGAAACTCCGTCCGAGCCGGCGAAAACGAAACCGTCAGCAGCAGCACATCCGACTGCCCAATCTTCCGAATCAGCGCTGTGGTCTTCGTATGCTTGCTGCCATGATCGCGAGCCTCGCTAATCAGCAGCACCACGCGCCGAAAATCCCGCGGCTGATCATTCAGCAGGTCCACCGCATAGCTCACCGTATCCATAATGGCGTCCCCGCCATCCCCCGGCTCCATCCTCTGCAAGCTCGCATTCAACTCATCACTCGAATGCGTAAAATCCCGCAGCAAATGCGGCTCAGAATCAAACCCCACCAGCGCCGCCTGGCTCTTCGGATCGCTCAAAAACTGGTCCAGCAACGGCGCAATCTTCGCAAACTTGTCGAACTCCAGCGCCGACATTCCGCCCTGCTCAATCGCAACCACCAACGCCACCGGGGCGGTATCCATCTCCTCCTGCACATGCACCTTTTGTGGAACGCCGTTGTCCTCCACGACAAAATCCTTCGGCCCCAGACCAAAGACCACGCTACCGTCATGCTTCT
The DNA here is from genome assembly GCF_059115385.1 of Occallatibacter sp. FHG110214_02. NCBI lineage: Bacteria > Pseudomonadati > Acidobacteriota > Terriglobia > Terriglobales > Acidobacteriaceae > Occallatibacter > Occallatibacter sp. FHG110214_02. Next base: position 100,573 of record NZ_JBZYWK010000021.1, read on the forward strand.
CCACAAGCGTAGGCACCAGAACTTCCTTCGTAGTCACCCGCAAAACCTGGTCACTCTGCTCCACGCCCGGCAACGGCTTCGGCGGCTCCGGCGGAGGAATAGGCTGCTGCTGCGCGCACGCCGCGCCAACCGCCAGAGACACAAAGACCACTCCTCGAATCAGCCCCCTCACCCAATCCCCTTTCGCCCTATGAAGGGTACGGGCTTTAGCCCGTACATAAAAGACAGCAAAGATAATGGGGCTTTAGCCCCTGAGGGAAGAATTTTCAAGCCGCTATCATTACTGCGGCTTAGTAGTTGGACTTCCCGGCACAGTAAACGGCTTATATAGATCATCCTGTTTCGCAGCAGGAGCCACCGGAGCCGCCACAACCCCACCCAAAGGCTCCGCAACCACAGCCCTCGTCGCGTCTATCGCATCCCGCAACGCCGCAAACGCAGACAGCGGCTGCAGATTGTCATCAAACGGAAGCGGCCTCTGCCACGCGCCATCCGGTCTCCGCGCCCACGGCTCCTTCGACTGGTTAATCCACGTATGCGCGCTCGTAATCCCCCACGTCAGCAGCGCCGTCACATTCGGCTCCGCCAGCACCAGCCTCGGATAGTCCTTATACACCTGCGTCACCGCCGCATCCTGCAGCTCCGGCCCACCCGGCAGCTTATGCGTATTTACGTCAAGCTCCGTAATGTAAACCTCAAGCCCAAGCGCCTTCACATCGCGGATAAACGCCGTAAGCCCCGCACCTGGCGCTGGTGGAGTAGCCTGCAGATGGCTCTGCACGCCCACCGCATGAATTGGAATCCCCCGCGCCTTCAGCCGCCGCACCAGCATCAGTACACCGGCGCGCTTTGCCGTATCCTCCGGAGTATCCAGCTCAATCCCGTAATCGTTATAAGTCAGCTTCGCCGCCGGGTCCGCCTGCGCAGCCGTAGCAAACGCCAACTCCAGGTAATCCGGCCCAATCAGCTCAAGCCAGGGCGACTTCCGCAGCCCATCCCCGCGCCCATCCTTCGGGTCAATCGCCTCGTTCACCACATCCCAGCTATGAATCCGCCCGCGATACCGCCCTGCCACCGTCTGAATATGGTCCGTCAGCAGCTTCCGTGCATTGTCCTTTGTAGCCGTCTCTTTGAACCACGAAGGAAGCGCCTCATGCCAGCAGAGATTGTGCCCGCGCACCTTCTGGCTGGCCAGTTCCGCAAAGCGCATCAGCTTGTCCGCCTGCGTAAAATCAAACGTCCCAGCCGTAGGCCGCAGCCCCTGCCACTTCATTGCATTCTCGGCGACCACAATGTTCGCCTGCTCGGCCACAAGCTTCGTATATCCATCCGCAGTCGTACCCGCTGCAAAGCCATCCACATCCAGCAACGCGGGGTCCACCGCCGCGCCATATAACAACCCACGCGCCGCCGCATGTGCGCGCAGCGTATCCGGGCCCACAAACGTCATAATGCGGCCCTCTCCTGCCCGCAGCCATTGCGGAAACACAGAAGCTCCCGCTACCGCCAGCGCAGCCTTGCCCAACTTTCGCCGTGTCCAGATTCGCTTCCGGCTTCGTGCGTCCATCGGTTCCATTCGCATGTCCTGTAAAGAGGATTTAGTGCTTCCGCTCCGCCTCGCGCTGCACGCTGCCCGTCCAGAAAAGAAACTTCAGCAGCTCCCAGCGCTCCTGCCACACAAACGCCAGCATCTCGCCGGCTGTCATCTTCTCCGCCCACTTGCCGGAATACGTCTCAATGCGCCAGCGCAGGTAAGCACTGCGCCAAGGCCGCAGCCGCGCACCACGAGTTGCATTCCACACAAAACGAAGAGGCTCTAACACCGTTCCAATCCTTCGCTCAAGTATAAAGCTGCCGCAACCGCCAGGTGTCCATCCCAGCCCCCACAAATCCATGCCTAAAAATAAATCTCAAATCTGTGGACAACTTTTGCGCTCATTTAACCCCTTTTGTGCCACGATAATAATCAGCAGGCAAAACGGCCCGATTCTCATCGAATCGGGCCGTTTTCATTTCCGGGCTGGATGGATACCGCTCCCCCCTCAGAAACTGTAAATCTGTAATTCTGTAAACCGAAAATTAGCCTTAATACTGCAACTTATCAAACAAGCTTCCCGAACCAAGCTGTGCAATCACACTCTCAAGCGCTGTCTGCTGTGTCTCGGAGAGAGCTAACTGGCTCGAAACCTGCCCCACATCTGCCTGCATAATGTTGGTCTGCGCCGAGGTTAACTGGATGCCCTCGCTTGCCGCGGAAGAGGAAGCCGAGCCGAGCTGGTTGATCGAGTTATCAATCGTCACTCGCTGCTGCGAAACCCAGTTCAACGCGGAATTCAGCGTTGCAGTATCGGCTGAAGCCTGAGTTTCATTCAGTGGAGTAGTCGAAGTCACGCTGGAGTAATCCGCAATCAGCGCATCCAGCGCACCAAAAACACTCACAGCGGCGTTGCCGTTGCCATTGAATATCTGTGCCCCCGGCACATTCAACTGGATCTTCTGGTTATTCGGCGTCACCAGCGAGTTCACCGTCGCATCCCCATCATAAGTCGAGGAGGAGTAAGGAGCCGTCGAAGTCAAACTGCCGCCAAAAATATACTGCCCCTGGTAGCTGGT